>NZ_JBQDLF010000002.1:131852-163768 GCF_052095815.1 Brachybacterium sp.
GGGGCCGCCCGCTGTCTTGGGGGGGTGGTGTGGGGTGGGGTGGGCCTTGGGGGGGGGGGCCCGGGGGCCCGGGGGGGGCCGGCCCCCACACCGCTGTGCAAGGGCAGGTCAGCCGACGGTGATGCCGTCGATCGATGCCTGAGCCTCAGTGCGCAGCTCCTCGGAGATCGGTGCGGAGCCGGCGTTCTGCTCGCCGACAGCCTGGCCGTCCTCGGAGATGATGTAGGACGCGTAGGCCTTGACGGCCTCGCCCTCGGCGGAGTCGGCGTAGGAGCCGCACAGCGCGAGGTAGGAGATCAGGACGATCGGGTAGACGCCGGACTCGGTGGTGGTGCGGTCCAGTGCCACGACGATGTCGTTCTCAGCGCGACCCTCCTCGCGCGGCGAGACATCCACAGACTTCGCCGCGGCGGCGGAGCTGAACGGGACGAACTCCTCGCCGACCTGGATGGCGGCGGTGCCGAGGTTGCCGGCCTGCGAGGCGTCGGCGTAGCCGATGGTGCCGTTGCCGCCCTCGACCGCGGAGATCAGACCGGAGGTGCCGTCACCGGACTGGCCGCCGTCGATCGGCCAGGTCTCGATCGGGCCGTGGCTCCACGCCTCGGGAGCGTTCTCCGAGAGGTACTCGGTGAAGTTCTCGGTGGTGCCCGAGTCGTCCGAGCGGTGGACCGGGACGATCGGCAGATCGGGCAGGGTGGCGTCGGGGTTGAGCTCGGCGATCGCCGGGTCGTTCCAGGTGGTGATGGTCTCGGCGAAGATCCCGCCGATCACCTCGGGCGAGAGGTTCAGATCCTCGACGCCGTCGAGCTTGAAGACGACCGCGATCGGGGAGATGTAGACGGGGAGGTTGAACGCCTGCTCACCGTTGCAGGTCTCGGCGGAGGTTGCGAGCTCCTCCTCGTCGAGGGCGGCATCGGTGCCCGCGAACTTCACCTGGCCGGAGAGGAACTGCTCTCGGCCGGTGCCGGAGCCGGTGGGGTCGTAGGTGACCTGGATGTCGCCACCCTCGGCCCCCACGAGGCCCATGAAGGACTCGGTCCACGCGTTCTGGGCGTTCTGCATGGAGGACGCGCCGGAGCCAGCCAGGTTGCCGGTCAGCTCGGCGTAGCCGCCTGCCGAGGCGCCACCGTTGTCCGAGCCGGCGTTGCCGCCGTTCTCTGCTTCGGCACCCCCACCACAAGCGGTCAGCGCGAGGCCGCCGATGAGTCCGAGTGCGGCGAGCGAGACGAGCTTGTTCTTGCGAACCTTCACTGCGAGTCCTTTCGGGGCCGGGGGCCCGCGGATGCTGTCCTACTGGAAGTTCTGACAGCGGGGACGCTAAGGAGGGCAGATGACAGGCCGCCCGCTCTCGCATGAACAGCAGGTGAACTCCCCACCGGGCAGCATGAACTTGCAGGTCAGAACCAGGATACGAACAGGTCACAGTGCTGCTCGTCACGGAGCGCGGGAGTGGCCTGCTCCACCGGGAGCAGACCGTGCGGGCCTGACCTGGATGAGCCAGGCGGAGGTGCCCGGACGAGTCAGGCGGAGGTCGCCCCGGCGATGATCGCGACGATGACGAAGGCGAAGTAGAGCACGAAGAAGAGGAACGGGATCAAGCCGATCAGGGACGTCACCAGCCCGGCGATCGCGAGGCCGCGGCCGCCCTTGGGGTTGATCGCCGTCGGTCCCGTCTCCTTCATGCCCTTCATGGCGAAGATGATGCCGACGGGCGCGGTCAGCCCGGCGCACATGGTCAGCGCCAGCAGGCCCAGAACGAAACCCGTGATGCCCGCTCCGGAGCTCGGGAGCGGAGGCGGGAACTGCCCATAGCCGGGAGGTCCCGACGGATGGGTCCCGTACTGCTGCGACCCGTACTGCGGGGATGAGTCGTAGGAGGCGACGGCGTATCCGCCGGACTGTGCCGGCGCGGAGGAGCTGAAGACCGGGCCGAACCCGTCGGCCTCCAACGGGTCTGTCGCATACGGGTCCTGCGCAAACTGGTTCTGCGCATACGGGTCGCTCGCATGGGCGTCGACTGAGTAAGGGTCAGTCGCATAAGGGTCAGGCGCATAGGGGTCGCTGCCGTACAACGGCTCTCCCCCGCGTCCCTCACCGCTGGAGCGGCTCCCGGGTCCCCCGTTGTAGTCCGGCAGACCGCCTCCGTACCCTGCGCTCATCTCTGTCCGTGCCCTTCCCCTGGCCCCTGGTCCCTGGCTGTCGTCTTGTCGTTCGTCGTGCCTGTCCTGGCCATCGAGTCCGGCGTGACCGTCCCGGCCGGCGTACCCGTCATGCGCGTCATGCGCGTCATGCGCGTCGTGCTCGTCGTGCTCGTCGTGCCCGGTGTGCTCGCCGTGCGCATCAGGCTCGTCACCCGATGTTCGGCAGGTGACGCTCGATCGCGACCACCGTGCCGCCGGCAGTGGTGTGGAGCAGCAGCGCCTCCCCGGCGGCGAGGAACGGATCCTCCCGCGGCAGCTCGAGCGCCGCCCCTTGCTGGGCGACTGCCCGCACCGACTCGATCACGGTGGGCAGCACCGGGCGGTGCGTGCACACCACGGTGGGACGGGCCTCGCGCAGCACCCGATCGATCACCGCGGCGGTGCGCGAGGGATGCGCGGCATGCGCCGCCTCGGTGAGCTCATCCTTGGTTCGGACCTTCAGCCCCTCGACCTTCGCCAGCGGCTCGACGGTGGTCAGGCAGCGCTGCCAGGGGCTGCTCACCACACTGGCCGGGTCGAAGGCATCCAGCAGGGCCGGCAGCGCCTGGGCCTGCTTCTTCCCCTTGCTGTTCAGGGGCCGGGACTCCTCGCTCTTGCGCCACTTCGCTCGCGAGACGGCGGCGCCGTGGCGCTGGATGATGATCGGCACGGTCCTGAGCTCGTCGGCGTCCAGGAATCGGCGCAGCGCCACCAGGGGCACCTGGTCGCCCTGCCGGGTGACCAGCTGCTCCGCCTCGTCGAGGGGAACCCAGCGGACCTCGTCGACCTCACCGCGGTTCTTGGGGCCGGGACCGATCTTCGCCCGTACGGTGGCCGTCCAGTACTGGACGATCTTCGTGCGGCCGTCCGGCAGCAGGTACACGGAGGCCGGGAGCGGCCGGTGCAGGCGCACCCGATAGCCGGTCTCCTCGGCGACCTCGCGCACCGCCGCGGCCGGGAACGTCTCGCCCTTGTCCAGCTTCCCCTTGGGGATCGACCAGTCGTCATAGCGGGGGCGGTGGACGAGCAGCACCTGTATCCCCTCACCCTTCTCCCGCCAGGCGAGAGCGCCGGCGGCGAGCACGGGTGGTGGCTTCCCGGGGGCGACGAGCATCGATCAGCCCCTCTCTGCCGCGCGCATCTGGACGTCGCGGCCCGAGACGGTGAAGCCCCAGTTCTCGTAGAGCCGCAGCGCCGGGGTGTTGTCGGCCTCGACGTAGAGCTCCACGCCCGGGACCCCGCCCTGCTGCAGGCGCGCCAGCGCGGTGGCCATGAGCAGACCCGCCACTCCGTGCCCCTGCACCGAGGGGTCGGTGGCGACCACATAGATCTCGGCGTCCTTTGTGCGATCACCGGGGTGCTCGCGCTTGATCCACACGAATCCGACCAGTTCGTCATCGCGCAGCGCGACCAGCATGTCCTCGGCGTCGAACCACGGCTGTGTCAGCCGCTGATCGAGGTCCGCGCGGGTGAGCGCCCCCTGCTCGGGATGGTCGGCGAAGGCGCGGGCGTTCACCGTCACCCAGCGCTCGGCATCTCGTCCTGCCTCGAAGCTCGCCAGCCGCAGCCCCTCGAGGCTCGAGGCGGGGATCGCGGGCAGCGGGTGCGTCGCAGCGAGGTCGCGGTGCAGGGTGAGCAGGCGGCGGGTCTCCTGCAGACCGGCGGCGGCGAGGAAGGCGAGGGATCCCTCGAGCGCGCCATGCGCCCAGACCCCTGCATCGGGGTGCAGGTCGAGCGCCTCGCGCAGCACCGTGGTGCCATGACCGCGACGGCGGTGCGCGGGATGGACCATTCCTTGGACGGTGCCGTCGGCCAGCACGCTGGCATAGGCGAGCAGCGCGGCGTCGGCCTCGCCCCCACCCGTCCCCTCGAGCAGCAGATGCTGGGCACTGCCGCCGTCGAGCGCGAGCAGGGCCGCTTCATCGAGGGCGGCAACGCCATCGTGCTGCGTGGCCGTCTCGAGCAGGTCGCGGACGGCGTCCCGCTGCGTCGCCGACACGGCGGCCGTGATGATCATGGGGTCCTTCCGGGGACTCTGCGGCAGTGCTGACCTCCTGCGGCCGACGGCCGGATGAGGTGCACGAGTATGCCGTCACCTGCGGGCACTCGTAGACTGCCACTGTAGCGCCCGAGGCGGACCCCTCGTCGGCGTGACCTGAGACCGGAATCGACTGCCTGGGAGGACCTGTGACCGCTCCCGAGCGCGCTCCCCTCGGGGCCGCACTCGCGCTGCTGCTGAGCGTGGTCTCGCTCACCGGGGCGATCTCCCCGGCGCTGATGGCGGCCACCGTGGCGCTGCTCTCCCTGCTGATCGGGCTGGCCTGGCCGACGCTGCTCGAGCTGCCCTCCCCCGGCGGCACCCGGATCGTGGTCGCCGGGACCGGGATCCTCGGCGCACTGATCACGGTGCTCGCTCCGGAACGGTTCACGCCGATCTCCGGGGTCGTGATGATGTGCGCGGCAGGGGTGCTCGCCTCCTTCGTGCACCAGATGCTGCGCGCCGAGCGGCGCGAACTCACCGAATCGCTCACCGGAACCGTCGCCGGAGTGTTCGTGGTGGGGATCGCCGCCTGCTGGGTGATCGCCCAGACCGGGGCGGACGCCGCGGGTGCGGGCATGCTGGTGACCGCGATCTCCGCCGGCCTCGCCGGCACGCTGCTGCTGAACTCGACCCCGCTGCCCACGATCCTGCGGTTCCTGCTGTCCGCGCTCGTGGGGACCGCGGTGACCGCGGTGCTCGCGGTGACCCTGGCCGGGGTCGCGCCACTGCTCGCGGCGGGCGCGGGACTGGTCACCGCGATCGGGGCGAGCTGCGCTCACCTGCTGGTGGGCTCCTCACTGGTCGCGAAGGAACCGGTCCCCTCGCTCGCAGTCGCGGCGGTGCCGGTGGCGACCGTCGGGGTCGTCGCGCACCTGATGGTGCTGCTGCTCGTCTGAACTGTTCACGCCCGGCCGTGATGCCACTGCTCACGCCCGCGTGTGATGCCGGTTCCCGCCCCGCCATGATGCCGCGCGCAGCCGCCTCCTCACGGCCTCCAGGGCGATAGACTGTGGGGCATGTCCGCGCTCTCGCTTCTCTTCATCGCCCTCGTCGTCCTGGTGGGCGTCGGCACGCTCGCCTTCGCCGTCCTGGTGCTCACACGACTGTTCAACCGCTGAGCGACCTGCGGCACCGATGCCCATCACGCTTGACACCTCACTTCCTGAGTCGCTGTACCCCCTGGCCTGGCTGATCGGCAGCTGGGAGGGCAGCGGCGCACTCCAGCTGCCTGATCAGGACGTCCCCGACGCCCGCATCGAGCAGCAGCTGGAGTGCACGGCTGCCGAGGACGGCACCCTGCGGTGGCGCTCACTGATCCACCGCGTCGACCTGCCCGCACCCTTGCCGCCCACCAGCGTCTTCGCCCGCGACGAGGCGGAGGGGGACGCCACGCCGGCGAGGCAGGGCTCCGGGGAGCGCACCCTCCTGCACCGGGAGGAGGGAAGCTGGACCGTCGGCGATCTGCTGCCCGGCCAGGACCGTGCCGTGTCCGAGGCCGCGAAGCCCGGCACCCCTGCGAGCTTCCTGTCCTATCGGCTCGACGCCCATCTCACGCGCCGCGGCGAGAGCCCGGAGCTGTGGGTCGGAGAGGTCCGCGGCCCCCGAGTCCAGCTGGCACTCGACAGCACCGACGGCGAGGTCTCCGAGACCCGCATGTTCGGGTACGTGCGCGGTCGTCTGATGTGGCTGTGGGAGCGTCGCCTCCCGGTGCCTGACGGCCCCCCCGGCGAAACCTCGTTGGCCCCCTATCTGTCTCTGGAGCTGCACCGTGTCTGATCCCGCCCATGTCGTCCGTCCCCTGCTGAGCACCCGCGCGGTCCTCGGGGAGGGACCCGATGCGGGAGTGCCCGCCCACTACGGGGCCCCGCTGCGCGAGCAGCGGCATCTGCTGGACGGCACCGCGGTGGTCGACCTCGGCCACTTCGAGCTGCTCGAGGTCCGGGGCGCGGACGCCCGCAGCTGGATGACCACGATCACCACCCAGGTCCTCGCCGGCACTCCCGTCGGCTCCTCCTCCTCGCTCGCGGTGCTCTCCCCGCAGGGCCGCGTCGAGCACATGGCCTCGGCCGTGGTGCTCGAGGACGATGCGCTGCTGCTGGTGCTCGATCCCGGCGCCCGGGCAGGGCTCCGCCACTACCTCGAGATGATGCGCTTCGCGGCCCGGGTCGAGCTGACCGACCGTGACGATCTGCGTGTCCTCGGCGCCCTCTCCCCCGCCCCTGAGGTGCTGCCTCAGCTGGGCCTGCCCGCACCTTTCGCCGTCTGGTCCGAGCCCTGGCCGCAGGTCGCCCCGGGCGGCGTGGCCTACGGCCCCGATCCGGAGGACCCGGTGGGCGCCGTCCTCACCGTCTTCGAAGCCGCCGCGATCGAGCAGCTGCCCTGGCAGAGCTCGCACCTGGCCGGGATGAGCTCCTGGGAGGCGCTGCGGATCGCTGATCACCGCGCCCGCGGAGCCCGCGAGGTGGACGAGCGCTCCATCCCCCACGAGCTCGACCTGCTGCGCACCACCGTGCACACCACCAAGGGCTGCTACCGCGGCCAGGAGACGGTGGCGAAGGTGCTGAACCTCGGCCAGCCACCTCGACGGCTGGTCATGCTCCACCTCGACGGCTCCCAGGATCTGCCCGCCGCGCCGGGCGGCGAGATCCGGCTCGGCGGCTCGGAGGGGAAGGTCGTCGGGACCGTCACCTCTGCCGCCCTGCATGCCGATCTGGGCCCGATCGCCCTGGCAGTGGTGCGCCGCGCCGTCCCGCTGGATGCGGGGCTTTCGGTCCAGGTCCCCCTGGGGGACGCCGACGGGGAGACCTCATCGGTGTGGATCGACGCCACCCAGGAGCCGATCGTGCTGCCCCGTGAGCATGGCGGCCGCCCCGCCACCGCCAAGCTCTGAGGGACAGTCCTCCACGACCCGCTTCACGGCCCTCCTCACGGCCCTCTTCACGGCCCTCTTCACGGCTCTCTCCATGACGCCCTCCACGACGCCCTCACGGTTCCGGCACCGCCCTCCTACGCCACTGCCCGGTGCAGAGGCCGCTCAACTGGAACAATGGGGTGCATGAGAGCTGAGGGTGACGAGCAGGACTGGAGCCGGCACCGCCGCGAGGCGTTCGAGGTCAAGGAGCAGGCGATGCGTGCCGCCCGCCTGCAGGAGCACGAGCAGGCCACTGCGATGATCCGCGAGGCCGTCGACCGTTTCCATGCCGCCGGCATCTCGCCCGTCGCGCTGCGCGCCCGGCCCTACCAGGGCGGCGGCACACTCCGCACCGGCCTCGAGGGCTGGTACCTCAAGAAGGACCGCAGCCTCGCGATCGACGCCGAGGGCCACTACTTCGTGATGCGGGTCGACGGCGGTCTGCGGGCGCGGCTGCGCGGCGCCGCCCCGGCACCGACCTATGCCCCGCTGGTCGTGGGGCGGGGCGGGCGCGACGGGGACTCCTTCCGCCTCGAGGAGCTGCTGGAGATGCGGCTGCAGGACCCGGTGCCCGCATGACCCCGCGCACCCCTGGCAGCAGCGCCCCCGCTGGCTCCAGCTCCCGGACGATGGGCGCGCTCCTCGAGCAAGCTCGCCACACCGTGCGCCAGTGGTTCCTCAAGGGCGTCTCCCGCGGCCACCGAGACCTGCTGACTGTGGGCCGAGCCGCGATCGCCGCGGCCCTCGCCTACCTGGTCAGCGGGTTCCTCTGGAACCACGAGCACCCCTTCTTCTCCTCGATCGTCGCGTTCATCATCATCGGCTTCGGCATCGAGAAGAAGATGCGCAAGATCGTGGAGATGTCCTGCGGCGTGATGCTCGGCGTGCTGCTGGGCGAGCTGGCGCGCGGGCTGCTCGGCTCCGGGACCTGGCAGATCCTGGTGGTGGTCTTCGGCGCCGGGATGCTGGCGCGCTTCATCGACTCCAGCAACCTCTTCGGGTTCCAGGTCGCGATCCAATCACTGCTGGTGATGATCATGCCCGTCACCCCCACCATGACCCCGGGCGGGCGGGCGCTGGACGCCGTCACCGGTGTCGTGGTCGCGATCATCATCCATCTGCTGCTCTCGGGCGATCCCCGCCGGCTCCAGTCCCGGGCGGCAGCCTCCTTCTATCGGGAGCTCGAGGACACGCTGGTGAGCCTGGCGCTCTCCGCACGCAGCGGCGACCGCGGCGTGGCGCAGGCGGCGCTGAAGAAGCTCCGCGAGGTCTCCCAGAAGTACACCGACGAATGGTCCCTGGCCAATGACGTGGCCAACGAGATGGCGACCTTCTCCCCCTCGGGGCTGCGCCACGCCGACGATGTGAACCGGCTGCAGCACCTGCTGGTGGGCTCCGATCGGGCCATGCGGAACATGCGCGTGATCGCCCGTCGCGAGGTGGAGTTCCTCGAGGCGGTGCGCGGGGACGCCCATTCCCGGCTGGCCGATGCGCTGCTGGCCGCACGCGATGCGGTGCTCGAGCTCAGCAACGCCGTCTCGCACGAGGATGTCGACTTCACCGAAGCTCGGCGCAAGCTGCGCCTGTTCTGCTCCTACCTCTCCCCCGAGATGCTGCTGCGCAATGACGAGGGGATGCGCCCGGGTCGGGCCGGGCACTTCGAGGGTGTGACCCTGACGATCCAGCTGCGCTCCCTCGCGATCGATCTGCTGCAGGCCACCGGACTCAGCGCCGCGGAGGCCAAGCAGTTCCTGCCGAGCCTGGTGGTCGCCGCGGACGGCGATGCGATCGGCCCCCGCCCGATGACGATGGAGATGCGCGCCCTCGAGCCGCCAGCCACCACCGAGGCGCTCGAGCTGCTGATCACCGATCGCTCGGATCCCGACCGGCGACGCTGAGCATCTCCCGGGTCCGGGCGGCGCGTGCGGGGCCCTGCGCCACGCCGCCTGCTCGGGACCTCGGCCGGTTCGCTCCTGGCGTGTACCCGCCGGGGTCCGGGAACTGCCCAGCCATCACCCGTATCCTGAAGCGATGATCGCGCTCATCCAGATGTGGATCTTCCTCGTGCTCGCCGTGGCCCTGCTGGCGGTCGAGCTCTGGGCACTCGTCAACGCCCTGCGCTTCCGTCCCGACGCCTATGTGGCCGCGGGCAAGCGCACCAAGGTGTTCTGGTGCGTGCTGACCGGCGTCTCCGTGGTGCTGGGCTTCCTGTCGCTCCCGTATCCGGTGGGCCGTGGCAGCTCGATGCTGTTCATGATCGCCGGTGTGGTCATCGCCGGAGTCTTCCTGGCCGATGTGCTGCCTTCCCTGAAGCGGGTCATGGGCCGCGCCCAGGGCAACCGCTGGTGACCAGCTGCTGAGCAGCTGAGTACCCGCACGCTCATCCGCACTGGCGCGCCGGACTGCCGGGCGCAGACGACGAAGACCCCGGAGCCGAAGCCCCGGGGTCCCGTGGAGTGCTGAGTCGATCAGGCTGAATCCATCGCCTGATCTCCTACCGCTCGCGCGCTCGCAGTACGTCGATCAGGCCAGACTCATCGCCTGATCAGGCCTGGTGCGTGCCGGCGGAGCGGAGGTTCTCTGCCGCCTCGACCAGGCGTGCGGCCAGCCCGGCCTCTGCCTTCTTGCCCCATGCGCGGGGGTCGTAGGCCTTCTTGCTGCCGACCTCGCCGTCGATCTTCAGGACGCCGTCGTAGTTCTCGAACATGTGCGAGACCACGGGGCGGGTGAAGGCGTACTGGGTGTCGGTGTCGATGTTCATCTTGATGACACCGTTGTCGACCGCGGTGCGGATCTCCTCGAGGGAGGAGCCGGAGCCACCGTGCATGACGAGGTCGAACGGCATCTCCTTGCCGTACTTCTCGCCGACGGCCTTCTGGATGTCCAGGAGGATCGACGGGGTGAGCTTGACGTTGCCCGGCTTGTACACGCCGTGCACGTTGCCGAAGGTGAGGGCGGTCAGGTAGCGGCCGCGCTCGCCCAGGCCGAGCTTGGCGGCGGTCTTCATGCCGTCCTCGGGGGTGGAGAAGAGCTTGTCGTTGGAGACATCGGCGACCACGCCGTCCTCCTCGCCACCGACGACGCCGACCTCGATCTCGAGGATCTTCTTGGCCTCGACGGACTTCTCGAGCAGACGCTCGGCGATCTCGAGGTTCTCGTCGACCGGCACGGCGGAGCCGTCCCACATGTGCGACTGGAAGAGCGGGTTCAGGCCCTTCTTCACTCGGTTCTCGAGGTCCCACTCGATCAGGGGCTCGACCCAGGTGGGCAGAACCTCCTTGGCGCAGTGGTCGGTGTGCAGCGCGACGTTGATCGGGTAGTTCTTGGCGACTGCGTGCACGAACTCGGCGAGCGCGATCGAGCCGGCGACGCGGTCCTTGACGGTGGAGCCGGAGAGGTACTCCGCGCCGCCGAAGGACACCTGGATGATGCCGTCGGTGTTCGCCTCGGTGAAGCCCTGCAGGGCTGCGATCGCGGTCTGCGAGCTGGAGACGTTGACTGCGGGGTAGGCGAACTTGCCTGCCTTCGCGCGATCGATCATCTCTGCGTACTGATCCGGGGTTGCGACTGCCATGAGGCACTCTCCTTCGCTGACGGGATGGGAGACGACCGGCGGGGCGGGCCCGCGCAGGGTCGTCCTATCGACCTCATTGTTCCACAGCGACCGGGACGCTTCCTGTCCGCAGGTCCCCGTGGACAGATCCCCAGGTGTGCACCGCCGTGCGCCGTCAGAACGGGCGGAGCTCAAGGAAGATCACAGCGCGCTGACCCGCACGGGACTGCGAGGTCTCAGCATGCGCAGCAGCCTCCTCGAGATGGACGAGCTCCAGCTCTCCAACCCCCTCAATGCGCAGTCTCTGCCCGACATCGAGGCCGATCACACCGGGCGAGGAGATGCTCAGCTCCCGACGGGTGAGGACCTCGAGCCGCGCCTGGCTACGGTGCAGTGGCTGTCCGTACGATGGGGAGAACTCCCCTGACCGTGCTCTGCGAAGGAGCCCTCTGCATGAGACGAGCACGAGCCTGGATGGTGCTGATCGTCGTGGCGATGGGAGCCACCACCGCCTGCGCGTCCGGAGCTGTCGAACCTGGCATCCCGGCGGACACCTCGGGTCCGCTCACCCTCCCGCAGGCCGAACAGCTGATCGAAGAGCCGCTCGGCGCTCTCGCCGAATCCGTCTCGGAGAGCACCGACGAATATGCGTCGTTCTCCGCGGATATCCCTGCCGAGGTGCAGGAAGTCAACGGGAACTGCCTGTATGTCTCGACCGTCTATCACAGCACGCAGCAGGTCGACAGCAAGGGGTGGGGCGCTCTGGCCGATGCGGTGCGTCCGCAGATGACAGCGTGGGAGATGGACACCAGTGCGCTCGACCGTGAGGAGCGTGCCATCGGCGCTGGACTGCGCGGACAGAATCCGCACAACCAGGCGGAACTGACCGTGCGGGCCTGGAATGACCACCTGGACGAGGAGCTGGACGGTCCCACGATGGGGCTGGAGATGACTGTGCAGGTCCCGCTCATGGACTCGGAGTGCAGCTGACCCGGCTCAGCGTGCGGATGATGCGGCCCGGAGTACGGCTGGCCAGGCTGGCCGGCACGGTCGGGATCAGCGCAGGGGCCCGGAGGGGAGCTCGGCGTGCTGCAGGACCCAGCTGTGCATCGCGATCGCAGCGGCGGCGGCGACGTTGATGGAGCGAGTAGAGCCGAACTGGCTGATGCCGACCACGAGCTGTGCTGCTTCGAGGATCTCGGCGCTCACGCCGGGCCCTTCCTGACCGACCACCAGCACCGCGTTGTGGGGCAGCGGGGTGCGCTCGATCGGCAGCGCTCCCTCGACCAGGTCGATCGCCACGAGCGGGCGTCCCTCGGCGCGAGCCCAGTCGATGAGGTGCTGCGCGTCGGGGTGGTGGATCTCGTGCTGGTAGCGGTCGGTGACCATCGCGCCGCGTCGGTTCCAGCGGCGCCTGCCGACGATGTGGAAGGCGCCGACGGCGAAGGCGTTGGCAGTGCGCACCACAGACCCGATGTTCGCGTCGTGCTCGAGGTTCTCGATCGCGACGTGCAGCTCGTGGCGATGGGTGTCGAGCTCGGCGATGATCGCCTCGCGACGCCAGTAGCGGAAGCGGTCCTCGACGTTGCGGCGGTCCCCGTGCTCGAGCAGCTCCGGGTCGAAGCGCGCGTCCTCCGGCCAGGGGTGAGGATGCGGTCCGACTCCGACTTCTCGCGATACGGCCGGGTGGGACATGACCTCCGCGCCGGCTCTTTCCACCGCGCCGGGGCCGTCAGGCACATCGTGGCCGCCGGGCACGCCGCGGGCATCAGGTACTTCGGTGCGGGTCACCGGCCGTCGGTCCGCTCGTGCCCGGCCGTCTGTGCGTCCCCCTGTGAGTCGCCGTGCGGGCCCTTCTGCGAGTCCTCCTGGGAAGGCTCCTGCGCATCCTCCTGGAGGTACTTCTCATCGGGGTCCGGAAGTCCCAGCTCGCGACGCTTCTTCTCCCGCAGGATCAGCCTGACCACGAACCACAGGATCACCAGCGCGATGACCGCGTAGGCGACCTTGGAGAAGATGTCGGTGTACGGCTCGATCACGGTCCAGTTGCTGCCCATGAAGTAGCCGATGGTCAGGAAGATCGTGTTCCAGATCGCGCTGCCGGCGGCCGTGAGCAACGTGAAGATGGCGATCGGCATCGCGTACAGGCCCGCCGGGATGGAGATCAGGGAACGGACCCCGGGAACGAAGCGACCGAAGAAGATCGCCTTGTGGCCGTGCTTGTCCATGAACGCGACGGACTTGTCGTAATCCTCGACGTGCACCAGTGGCAGCCAGATGACGATCTTCCGCAGACGTTCCGGTCCCAGGAGTCGCCCGAGGCCGTAGAGCACCCAGGCCCCGACCACGGAACCGGCCACAGACGCCAGCAGCATCATCCAGTAGGAGTTCTCCGGTCTTGCGGAGGCCACGCCGGCCAGCGGGAGGATCACCTCGGAGGGGATCGGGGGGAACAGGTTCTCGGCAAAGATCAGCAGGAAGACACCGAAAGCGCCGAGGCTGTTCATGGTCTCGACCGCCCAGTCGACGATGTTCATGCAGGTCTCCTCGCGATGGGGGTGCTGATGGGCGGATCTGCCCGGCGGCGTTCAGAGCACGGGACATCCGCGTTCAATGCTATGCGGTGGCGGGTGCTGCCCGAGTGACCAGCTGGTCACGTCCCCAGGACCTTCACTGTCGCTGTTCCACCTGCTCACACCGCACGTTCAGGTCTACTCTGTGCGCATGACCTTCAACCCGAATGCGGAGATCCGCTCCGACAACGTCTCCGCATCTGGCGGCGGAGGCGGATTTCGGCCCCGTGGCGGTGGCGGGCGCGGTGGCCGCGGCCTGAAGCTCGGCGGCGGTGGAGGCTGCCTGTTGCTGGTGATCGTGATCATCTACGCGCTGATGGGCGGCAATCCGCTGGATCTGCTGGGTGGCTCCTCCTCCCCGCAGGGCCAGGGGCAGGGCCCGGTCGCCGAGGGCGGTTCGCTCGATCACTGCCTCACCGGCGCCGACGCGAACGAGCAGGATGACTGCCTGGTGCAGGCGACGATCGAGTCCGGCGACTCGCTGTGGTCGCAGCTCGGACCGGAGTCCGGCATCCAGTTCGTCGAGCCCCAGGGTCTGGTGTTCACCGATTCGGTCCAGACGGGCTGCGGCGCTGCCACAGCGGATGTTGGCCCCTTCTACTGCCCGGCCGATTCCACGATCTACGTCGACACCACCTTCTTCGATTCCCTGTCGAGCCAGTACGGCGCCGACGGTGGGCAGCTGGCGAAGATGTACGTGGTGGCCCATGAGTACGGCCATCACGTCCAGTACCTCTCCGGATCGATGCAGGACGCGGACCGTTCAGAGACCGGGCCGCAGTCCGACGCCGTCCGGCTCGAGCTGCAGGCCGACTGCTACGCCGGGGTATGGGCGCACCACGCCGCCAATACCGTGGACGACGACGGGAACGCGATGCTGTCCCCGCTCACCGACGAGGACATCGCCTCGGCGCTCTCCGCAGCCAGCGCCGTGGGTGATGACCACATCCAGGGCGAGGTGGCCGGTGGCCAGGTGCGACCGGAGTCCTGGACCCATGGCTCCTCCGAGCAGCGCCAGGCCTGGTTCACCACCGGTTATGAGCAGGGCACGGTGCAGTCCTGCGACACCTTCGCAGTGGACTCCGTCTGATCGACGTACTGCGAGGCACGAGCGGTAGGAGATCAGACAGCAGGGCTCGTCTGATCGACGTACTGCGAGGCACGAGCGGTAGGAGATCAGACAGCAGGGCTCGTCTGATCGACGTACTGCGAGGCACGAGCGGTAGGAGCCGACTGGCTGAGTTGCCTCAGATCTCCAGCTCGGAGATGTCGTACGCGGCGAGGTAGCGGTAGCCGGCGGCTTCGACGGCCTCGCGGGAGGCGTCGGAGCGGTGCACGATCACGGCGACGGCGGCGATCTCTGCTCCGGCCTCGGTGAGCGCCTCGCAGGCGGTCAGCACGCTGCCGCCGGTGGTGGAGGTGTCCTCGACCGCGACCACGCGCCGGCCGGTGACGTCCGGTCCCTCGATGCGTCGCTGCAGGCCGTGCGCCTTGTTGGCCTTGCGCACCACGAAGGCGTCCAGCGGGTCGAGCGCCTGATCAGCGGCGGAGGCGTGCAGCATCGAGGTCGCCACCGGATCGGCGCCCAGCGTCAGACCGCCCACGGCCTGGACCCCGGGGAGCAGCCCTTCGCGGCGCAGCAGGTCGAGCATCACGCGTCCCACCAGTGGGGAGGCCTCGTGGTGAAGGGTGATGCGGCGCAGATCGACGTAGTGATCGGCCTCCGCGCCCGAGGAGAGGATCACGTGACCGCGCACCACGGCGAGGTCGCGGATCAGGACTCGCAGGCGCTCGCGGGCGGGCGCGATCGAGGCGGGCTGGGCGGAATCGGTGCTGGTGCCGGACATACGGCCAGAGTAATCGACCGAGCCTCGGCGGCGCCCGACGGCCCACGGGGCCGCCCCGGCTGCGGGGCGACAGATGCCGGACCTGCGGACCTGCGGTCCGCGAGGGTGGCGGCGGCCGGATCCCCAGAGGAGACGAGGACTACGCCTCGTCCTCGCGCTGCCAGGGGGCATGGAGGTTCCGTCGTGACGCTCTTCGACGGGAGCGATGCACGGAGCGGGACTGCATCCGGCGGTACCAGTCCGGAGAGGTGAAGGCACGGATCAGCGGCCGCGGTGCGATCCTGGAGAACTCGCTGGCAGTGCGGTACTTCACCGACGGAATCGACAGCACGTTGCCCTTGGCGGTGTCCTTGAGAGCCTGCTCGACCACATACGGCGCCTTCAACCAGGTGATCCGCGGCAGCCCGTCCATGCTCATCGAGGCGCGTTCATGGAACTCGGTCTGCACGAACCCTGGCAGCAGCGCGGTCGCCGTCACGCCGGTGCCCTTGAGCTCCATCGCGAGCGATTCGGTGAACACCGTGACCCAGCTCTTGGACGCGGCATAGGGGCCGGCCGTGGTGTAGCCGGCCAGGGAGCTGACGTTGAGGATGGCGCCTTTGCGACGCTGGACCATGGTGCGGGCCGCGGCATGGGAGAGGACCAGCACGGCCTTCATCAGGGTGTCCATCTGCTTCTCGTGGTCATCGACGCCGACCTCGAGGAACCCGCCGCGCAGCCCGTAACCAGCGTTGTTGACCAGCAGGTCCACTCGATCGACGGGGTCGGTGAGGCGGATCGCGACGCGTTCGAGCTGCTCACGGTCCGAGAGGTCGGCGGGCAACACGTCGACCTCGACCTTGTGGACGTCGCGGATCTGCTCGGCGACGGCGCCGAGCCGGTCCTGGTCACGCGAGACCAGCACGAGGTCATGCCCAGTCCCGGCCAGCTGCCAGGCGAATTCGAGTCCCAACCCGGAAGTGGATCCGGTGACGAGTGCGCGCGCCATGGCTTGAGTTTACGACTGTCCGGGCGGGACTGCGGACGACTTCGGTCCCCCGTAGGATCGGTCGCATGCGCATCGCCACCTGGAACATCAATTCGCTGCGGGCCCGGATGGATCGGGTGCTCGCCTTCCTCGAGCGGCACGACGTCGACGTGCTCGCCCTGCAGGAGATCAAGGCCAAGCCCGAGCAGTTGGACCTGACCGCGCTGGAGGAGGCGGGGTACGAGGTTGCCGCACACGGCCTGAACCAGTGGAACGGGGTGGCGCTGATCTCCCGCGTCGGCCTCACCGATGTGCGCACCGCGCTGCCTGCCGTACCCAGCTTCCCGGAGGATGAGACCGGCGTGATCGAGGCGCGTGCGCTGGGCGGCGTGGTCGGTGACGGACTGCGGATCTGGTCGCTATATGTGCCCAACGGTCGAGAGCTCGACCACCCGCACTACGCCTACAAGCTGCGCTGGCTCGAGGCGCTGCGCGCCGAGGGCGCCCGGGAGCTCGCCGAGGATCCTTCGGCCCGCGCCGTGCTGGTGGGCGACTTCAACGTCGCGCCGTTCGACGAGGACGTGTGGGACATGAGCTTCTTCGAGGGCAAGACCCACGTGACCGAGCCGGAGCGCACCGCGTTCCAGTCCGTGGTCGACGCCGGCTACGCCGACGTGATGCGCGCCGACCATCCGGGGCCCGGCGTGTACACCTATTGGGATTACCAGGCGCTGCGCTTCCCGAAGAAGGAGGGCATGCGGATCGACTTCGTGCTCGGCTCCCCCGCCGTGCAGTCCGCGGTGACCGGATCCTTCATCGACCGCGAGGAGCGCAAGGGCAAGGGCGCCTCGGATCACGCACCGGTGGTCGTGGATCTGGAGTTCTGAGCCCGACGCCCGGGCGTCGCGATGGCGTTTCGGGTGTGCCGCTCACACAGCGTCCCGTCGCGCAGCTCGCGACGGTGAGTCGCGAAGCCCGCGGAGGTTCTGCGCAGAAGAGAGCAGCAGGGACCAGAAGAGATCTCAGCGCAGCAGAGAAAAAGTTCTGCGCACAAAAGAATGGAGCGGCGTCGCGATCTCTCGCGGCGCCGCTCCGGACGAGCCATGTGCATCGGGATCAGGCGTACACGTGATCTAGCTGCGGTGGCGCTTTCGACGCCTCACAGCCGGTCCGTTGCGGGGACCAGTCGTACGTGGGTTCCGATGCCGGTATTCGCCGTTGTGAAGATCACACTACGCGCCTGCCGCCGGGTGCGCAAGGACCTGGGTCCCGCGGACCGTTCCTCCACAGAACGCAGTTGTCCACCATCTCCGATCGAGCCTGCCCAGCCGGCCGGATTGCGGCCACCATGGCCGCATGACCAGCACAACTGCCCCCTCCACTGCTCCTGAGGCCCTCGTCCCGGGCCTGCCGGATGCCGTGATCCCGACGGAGCCGGACGGCCTTTCGGACACGACCCCGCGGCGTCGCAGCGCACGGTTCCCCGGACTGGAGAAGTCGGCTGCGGCTCCTGGTCCGAGTGCCCGCCCGCGGGTCTGCTGGATAGGTCCGGAAGGGCCGCTGCGCGAGCTGGTCCGAGATCACACGATGGCGGTCGGAGCCGAGCTCTCCGATGTCCTCGAGGGCGGGGCCGCGGCCTGTGTGGTCGCAGATGCGGATGCTCTTGCGCACCGGGCCGGGGTGCTCGGCCGGGAACGAGCGCCGTTGCTGGTGGTGACCTCCCGAAGCGAGGTCCCCGCTGCAGTGTGGCCGCGCGCGCTCGCGGCCGGTGCACGCGCAGTGATCCCGCTGCCCGGCGGCTCCGAGGAGCTGCTCTCGCGTCTGGCCGATCTCGCCCGGCCCCGCAGCGCGTCGCTGCTGCTCGGAGTCGCCGGGGGCTGCGGCGGAGCCGGCGCCTCGAGCTTCGCGGCACGGCTGGCCGCCGCCTTCCGCTCCCGAGGGCCGGTGACTCTGATCGACGCCGATCCGCTGAGCGGCGGCCTCGATCTGCTGGTCGAGGCGCCAACGGCGCCAGGGATCAGCTGGGCTGAGACGGCCGATCTGGGTCCGGACGATGGGGAGGCGCTGCGCGAGGGCCTGCCGATCGTGGACGAGGTGCGTCTGCTGGTCGCCCAGGAAGGATCCGGACCGGATCGCTCCGCGGTCTCCCGGGTGCTGTCCGCTCTGGCCCCGCTGGGAGGGACCGTGGTGGTGGATCTGAGCTCGGAGATGGTCCCGGCCGCCGCAGAGCATCTCGATCACCTGCTGGTGCTCGTCCCGGCCACCGACCATGCGGTGCGTTCGGCGACCCGGAGGATGCGTGCCTGGCAGCTGTCCGAGGGCCTCGCCCAGGCCGTGGTGCGCCGCAGCGGGCCCCTCAACAGCCGGGAGGTCTGCGAGGACCTCGCGCTCCCCCTCGCTGCAACATTCCATGACAGCACCCGCGGCGCCGTGCCCCTGCTGGATGTGCGACGCCGGGGCGCCGACCGCGCCGCCCGCATGCTGGTCTCCGCCCTGACCACGAGCGGGCGCTCATGAGCGCCTCGCCGTCGCCCGTCCTCGACGAGGACCTCTCACCGATTCTGGACCTGGTGCGAGAAGACCTGGTGCGCTCCCCCGGCCTGGTGGACGTGCCGCGCATCGTCCGGGTGCTCCGCCGCCAAGGACGGGTGCTCGGTGCGGCAGCGACCCTCGAACTCACCTCTCGGCTCCGTGACCACGTAGACGGACTCGGTCCCCTGCAGCCGCTGGTCGCACCCGGGGTGACGGACCTCCTGGTCAATGACGACGGGACGGTGTGGGTCGATGACGCCGCCGGGCTGCACCCCACCTCTGTGCACCTGGAGCCGGGTCAGGCTCGTGATCTCGCGGTGCGGCTCGCGACGGCGGGCGGACGGCGGCTCGATGATGCGTTGCCCTGGGCCGATGCGCATCTGCCGTCCGGCATCCGCTTCCATGCCGTGCTGCCGCCGCTGTCCCCGGGCGGGGCGATCCTCTCCCTGCGCCTGCCCTCCTCCACCCGACTCGATCTCGAGGATCTGGAGCGGTTCGGCGCGATCGACTCCGCCACCCGGGACGTGCTGCGAGCGATCATCGCGGCACGGGTGCCGTTCCTGATCAGCGGCGGCACCGGGACCGGGAAGTCGACCCTGCTGGCCGCGATGCTTCGCGAGGCGTCCCCTGATGAGCGGATCGTGATCGTCGAAGATGTGCTCGAACTGGCCGTGGACCACCCCCACGTGGTGCATCTGCAGTCCCGTCATGCGAACAGTGAAGGTGCCGGCGCAGTGGACCTCACCGCTCTGGTCCGGCAGAGCCTGCGGATGCGACCGGACCGGGTGGTCCTCGGGGAGTGCCGTGGAGGCGAGGTCCGAGAGCTGCTGCAAGCGCTGAACACCGGGCATGAGGGCGGCTGCGGCACCGTCCATGCGAACACCGCCGCGGATGTCCCCGCTCGGCTCGAGGCGCTGGGTGCGCTCGGCGGGCTCGACCGCGCCGCGCTGGCCGCCCAGGTCGCCAGCGCCCTGGAGGTGGTGGTCCATCTCGCGCGCCGAGACGGGGTGCGGGCGCTCGAGGAGATCGCCCTCCTGCACCGCGGCGACGACGGAATGCTGCGAACCTCGACCGCGCTGCGTATGCAAGACCGCCGCCTGGAAGAGGGGCCGGCCGCGCAGGCTCTCGCCGAGCGGGTCCGCGCCACCCAGCCCATGCCCGCCATCCGAGCGACGACCGTGCCTCAGAACGCCGCCCCGAGACCCCGAGCCGTGCGCCGGAGGTCGGCATGATCATCGCGGCTTTCGCCCTCTCAGTCACCCTGCTCTGGGTGCTCTCCCCTCCGTCGCTCGCCGTTGCCTCGACCCCGTCCCTGCGAACGCCGAGGCGTGCCGCCGCAGGACCGCTCGAGATGGCACGCCTCGTGGAGCAGCTGGCCACGATCATCAGCTCCGGCTCCGGGCCCCGCCAGGCCTGGTCCGCACTGGCGCGCACCCTCCCCGAGGGAGACCTGCAGGACCTCTCCCGCGCTGCAGCTTCCGGCGCCGACCCCCGCCGCGCCGCCGGGGCGCACCTGCAGCGGTCCGAGATGGTCAGCGCCCTCGGCGCGGCCCTCGCGGTCTGCGCACGCACCGGCGCGCCCACGGCCGAGATGCTGCAGAGCCTCGCGGACGCCCTGCGGGACCTCCACGATGCCGCTCAGGCGCGCCGCAGCGCCTTCGCCGGCCCACGTTCCACCGCCCGGATCCTGCTGGTGCTCCCCCTGGCAGGGCTCGGGCTGGGAATGCTGCTGGGCGGGGATCCGCTGAGACTGCTGCTGGTGTCCCCGGCCGGCAATCTGCTGAGCCTGACCGGGCTGGTGCTCACCCTCCTCGGCTGGTGGTGGATGCGTCATCTGATCCGGCAAGCGGACCCTCCCCGAGAGCACCGGGTGGATCCGTCCGTGGGGCTCGAACTGATCGCCGGGGCGCTCGATTCCGGGTTGCCTCTGGCCCGCGCCGTCGCCGCCGTCGGCGAATCACTGGAACCGGGCCCCGACGCGAAGACGCTGAACAGGCTCGCCACCTCGCTCGCCGCCGGTGTCCCCGCTGCCCACGCCACCAGGGTGCTGCCGCCAGCATGGAGCGCGCTCGAGCAGTCCGCGGCTCTGGCCGAGGGCACGGGTGCGGATCTCGCCCGGGTGCTCCGCTCCGCGGCGCGGGACGCCCGTCGCGGCCACGCCCGCGATGCCGAGGTGCTCGCCGCCCAGCTCGCGGTCCGCCTGGTGATGCCCACCGGTCTGACCCTGCTGCCCGCCTTCGTGGCACTCGGCATCATCCCCACGGTGATGTCCCTGCTCGGCGGCACCTTCTCCCTCACCGTCGGCGGAGCGTGAGGCCATGACCACCGGGACCCTCCCGGTGCACCGACTCCTCCCGGAGCCGGTGACGGGCAGCTGCGGCTGCCACCCCCGGGACGGCGAACGCCGTCCCCGACACTAAGGAGGACCTCATGTCCCTCACCAAGGAGCGGCTGCGCCGCACTCTCGACCGCGTGATGCGCGGCGAGGCGGGCGCCTCGACTGCGGAATACGCGATCACGGTGCTCGCCGCCTGCGGATTCGCCGCCGTCCTGGTCGCCCTGCTGGCGTCCGGGGAGGTGCGCGAACTGCTGATGGGGATCATCACCTCAGCCCTGTCCAAGGGGTCATGATGCCGCGGTCCGCCCGGTCGTCCCGTCTGCGGGACGACCGGGGGTCCGCCACCGCGGAGACCGCGATCGTCCTGCCCGTTGTGGTGGTGATGGTGCTCGTGGTGCTGCTGACCGGGGCTGGGCTCGGCACGCAGGTGCGGCTCGAGAGCGCGGCACGCGGTGCCGCCCGGGAGCTGGCCCGCGGGGAGGACTCGGCCGCCGCCACGGCCGTCGCACAGCGGATAGGCGGTGAGGGCACGACGGTCGAGATCGTCGCTGGCGGTGAGTGGGTGCGGGTGGAGGTCAGCCGCACCCTGCAAGCCCCCGCTGGAGCGCTGTCCGGGGCGAGCTGGGAGCTGAACGCCGATGCCGAGGCCCGGCTCGAACCCCATCTGCTCTCGGGGCGAGCACCATGAGCACCGGTGCCGCGTCGGTGCTGGCCTGGACCGGAGCCGCCACCGCGGTGGTCGGGGGCCTCTCACTGCTGGGCACCGGCGTGATCGCCCAGTCCCGCGCCGAGACGGCAGCCGATCTCGCGGCCCTTGCCGGCGCCGACGCCCTCGCCGCCGCCCACGGTCAGCCCTGTGAGGTGGCCGCCGAAGCCGCGGACCGGAATGGGGCGCTGCTGGTCTCCTGCGAGCAGCGTGAGTGGGACGTGCTGGTCACGGTGCAGGTCGAGGCGTCCCCGCTGCCGGTGGCAACCTCCCGCTCCCGAGCCGGGCCGGGCCCGGCAGACCTGCCGTGACGGTGTGATCGGGCTGCTCGTCGGGGCTGGTCGTCGAGGCTCAACGCTGGCCGCGGGCGTCTCCTGTAGGTGCCGGGACCGGCAGGGGTGGCGCGGCGCGCCGTGCAGCCCAGGCTGTCAGCCGTTCGAGCGGACCGCGGCCGAGGAGGGCCGCCCACGCCAGGCACACCAGGATCAGAGCGAGGCTCATCAGCACCCACACCAGGTTGCTGGAGATCCATCCGCCGGGCCCGACCAAGGCGAAGAGCGCGAACACATGGACCGAATAGGCGGTCAACGGCATCGCGCCCAGTGCCGACAGCGGCAGCAGCACCCATCGCAGCGGCCTCGCGAGCAGCAACAGCACTCCGATCACGCACATCGCGAGCCCTCCGGAGCGGAATATCTCCACGGTGGAGCCCGAATGGGGAGAGAGCGAGACCACCGAATCGAGGAGCATCGGCCCCGGCTCCATGTCGATCAGGCTCTGCGGATAGGACGCCCATCCCTCGCCTCCGGGGTCCTCGGACCACGAGGACTCCTCCTCCAGCCAGGTATCCGCGTAGTCGGGCGGTTCGCAGTAGACGGTCGGATCCCCGGGATAGGGCGGGTAGCAGACCAGGCCGGTCAGGTCGATCTCCTCCCCCGGGACCGTGGCCGCGTCACCCTCCCACGACCCCTCGTCCTCCACAGTCCACGAGGAGCCCTCGCCGGAGCTGCCGGAAGCCGTCCCCTCCTCCCAGGAGGAGCTGCCCGTCAGGGCTCCCGGGGCCAGCACGCCGAGCAGCACCGCGAACAGCAGCCCCACACCGGTGCCGAGCACGGCGAGCGCCGCTCCTACCCCCGCCACGACGGCCGCGACCCGGCGCCGCTCCAGAGGCAGCCGCCCCAGCGCCATGCCCACCAGCATCAGCGGAGCCCAGGCGGTGAACCGATAGATGCCGGTCAGCACCAGCAGTGCCCCGCTCCCGTATCCCCCGAGCGAGAGCACCTCGACGGCGGCGACCAGTAACGGTCCCAAAAGCGCGATCGGGAGCGCGAGCAGCAGCAGCCTGCTGGCGCGCAGCCGCAGCACCGGCAGCGCAGCGATGTACATGACCCCGTAGAAGGTGAGTATCACCGCGACCCCTGTGCCGAGCATCTCCAGCACCAGACCGATCACGAAGATCACCGCGCCGCGGCCGAGGAGTGCGAGGCGCAGCCGCGGGAGCTCCTCCACGTCGGGCAGCTGGGTCCGGCCCGTCATCAGCGCGATCGAGACTCCTGCCAGCACTGCGAACAGCAGCGCGGAGTTCCCATGCACCACAGAGAAGTAGCTCAGCGGATCGCCCGGGGAGAACTCCGGGATGTCCCCCACGTGCGCGCCGATCATCCCGAGGATCGCGAGCGCCCGCGCCACGTCCACAGCAGTGATCCGTGGCGGCGAGACCAGGGCTCGCAGCCGCTGCTGCGGGCTGGGACGCTCCTGCGTCACTCCCACGACCGGTCGATCCGCGATCGCACTGCTCATCCGAGGCTCCTCCACCTCTGGCGACGCACGGCCGCTCCCCTCCCCGGTGTCCGGAGAACATCCTGATTGTGGGGCTCCACCGAGAACTCGCAGCGCAGCGCCGCATCACGGTTCGGTCACGGCGTGGGCAGCACGTCGCCGCAGCGCAATCCCTCTTTCGTCACGGCAACCGTCAGACGGTCGTCACCGCACTGATCCGGCGTTCCCCTCCTGCTCTCGCAACAGCTCCAGCAGGCGTACGGCCTGCGGTTTCGACAGGGGTTCATTGCCATTGCCGCACTTCGGAGAGACCACACAGGCGGGGCAGCCCGCCTCGCAGCCGCACTCACCGATCATGTCCGCGGTGGCGCGCACCCAGGCGGCGGCTCCGTCGGCCCCGCGCTCGGCGAAGCCGGCCCCGCCGGGGGCGCCGTCGTAGACGAAGATCGTGGGTGCTTCGGTGTCCTCGTGGAGCGCCGTGGAGAGCCCGCCGATGTCCCAGCGGTCGCAGGTGGCCAGGAGCGGCAGCATCGAGATCGCGGCATGCTCCGCCGCGTGCAGGGCGCCCGGCAGCTCCTCCTCCGGGATCCCGGCGGCGTCGGTCCGCTCCCGGGGGATCACCCACCACACCGCCTTGGTGGTCAGGGTGCGCGGGGGCAGGTCCAGCGGGCGCTGTGCGAGCACGGCCTGAGTGAACACATCACGCACCTGATAGCCGGTGACCTGGTCTGTGACATCCACGGTGCCGAAGCACAGCCGCACCCCGCCCGCCCATTCGACCTCGCGATCGATCTGCCGGATCCGCAGGCTGGAGGCGGACTGCGGATGGGTGGTGTGCAGCGGGTCCTCGCGGTGCACGAAGGCAGCGGCCTGCTCCACGTCGAGACGGTCCACTACATAGCTGCGTCCCTGGTGGAGGTACACCGCGCCGTCGTGGACCTGGGTGTGGGCGCTCGCGGCATCCACGGTGCCCAGCAGCACGCCGCTGGCCTGCTCGACGATCCGCACCGGCTCCCCACCGCTGCCGCGCAGGTCGGTGAGCTGGTGCGCGGATTCGCTCAGCGTCCAGTACCAGCCGGTGGCCCGCGAGCGCAGCACCCCCCGGGCCGCGAGGGTCATCAGCAGGTCCCGCGCCGTCGGCCCGAAGATCTCCTCCTCGCCGTCACGGATCGCGAGCTCAGAAGCGGCGGCGCACAGATGCGGCGTCATCACATATGGGTTCGCGGGATCGAACACGGATGCCTCGACCTCGGCGCCGAAGATCGTCTCCGGGTGGTGGACCACATAGGTGTCCAGCGGGTCCTCCCGCGCGACGAACAGCGCGAGCGCGCCGCCGTCGGCGTCCTGTCGCCGCCCTGCCCGGCCGAACTGCTGCCACAGCGAGGCCCGGGTCCCGGGCCAGCCGGCGACCACCACGGCGTCCAGGCCCGCGATGTCGATCCCCAGCTCGAGCGCGTTGGTCGACGCCAGCGCCTTCAGCTCCCCCGATCGCAGCGCGTCCTCGAGCTGGCGTCGCTCGCGCGCCAGATACCCGCCCCGGTAGGCGGCGATCCGGGAGGCACGGTCCGCAAGCCCAGGGGCGGCGGTGCGCTCGGCCTTCTGCGTGAGCAGGCGCTGCGCACCGCTGGAGACCAGTTCGGCGCCGCGCCGAGAGCGGGCGAAGACGAGGGTCTGCACGTCCCGTTCGACGAGGTCGGCGAGGATCGCGCCGGCCTCGCTGGTGGCCGAGCGGCGCAGCGGGTCCTCTCGCCGCTTCCCCGCGGTGCCCTCGCCGGATTCATCGTCGATTTCATCATCGGCGGAGTCGTCGACGTCCTCGGCGTCCTCGGCGTCCTCGGCGTCCTGCCACCGTGCCGGGTCCCCGCGGCCGTCGACCCTGGTCCGGGTGCCCGGCTCCCACAGCCCGATCGTCAGCCCGGCCCGGGGAGAGCCGTCCTCGGTGACCGCCTCGACATCCCGACCGACCAGCCGCGAGGCGGAGAGCTCGGGATTCGCGGTGGTGGCGGAGGCGAGGATGAACGTGGGATCGGCACGGTAATGCGCGGCGATCCGGCGCAGCCTCCGGATCACCATCGCGACATGGCTGCCGAAGACTCCGCGGTAGCTGTGGCACTCGTCGATCACCACATAGCGCAGCGCCCGGAAGAAGTGCGCCCACTGCTCGTGCCCGGGCAGAATCCCGAAGTGCAGCATGTCGGGATTGGTGAGCACCACGGAGCCGTGGCGACGCACCCAGCGGCGCTGCTCGGAAGGGGTGTCGCCGTCGTAGACCGCGATCCGGGCGTCGCGGATCCCGGCACCGTCGGCCATCGCGGTGATGTTCGTGAGCTGATCCGCGGCCAGCGCCTTGGTGGGCGAGAGGTACAGGGCGGTGGCGCGGGGAGCCTCGTAGTCATGCTCGCGAGCCCCGATCGCGGTGAGCACGGGCAGCAGGTAGGCGAGCGACTTGCCCGAGGCCGTGGCCGTGGCGAGCACCACATCCTGACCGTCGTGCGCGAGTTGCGCGGCCTGCTCCTGGTGCGTCCAGGGAGCGGTGATGCCGCGCGCGGCGAGATGCTGCACGAGCCGCGGATCGGTCCACTCCGGGAAGCTGCCGCGGCGTCCCTCCCGCCCAGGTCGGCGCTCGACATGGGTGAGGCAGCTGCGGCGGATCAGCGGCGCGGTGAGATCGGTGAGGAGGTCCTCGGCTGCACCTGCCCGCATCCGCCTGTCCCTCCCCATCTCTCACTTCGCGACCGCGCACAGAATGTGCGGATCTCCCCCGCCTGGTGTCCGGTCGGACCCCAGGTGGCTGATGCACAATCGTAGCCATGCCCACCGACTCACCGACCCCGCCCCCGCGCGTGCTGACCGCGGAGATCGCGGCCCTGCGCACGGACCTCTCGGCCGGCCTGTACACGAGTGCCAGGATCGAGGAGCTGCTGGGGCCGGTCGCCTCCGCCGCGCTGCGGCGCGAGAACCCCGTCCCGGCTCGCCGGATGCTCGAACCGCTGACTGATCCTGCCGCCGTGCTGCTGCGCCTGTTCACCCTCGGCGCCGTGCTGTCCCGGGCGCAGGTGCAGGCCGCGCTGCCCACCCTCGGCGTCGACGGCGCGCTGCGCCTGGGCCTGCTCGGCCCGGCCGGTGATGACCCCGACTCCGCGCTGCAGGCGCTGGTGGACCTCGCCCCGTATTCGGCACGCGATGACGCCGGAGAGATCGACTGGTGGATCGCCTCGGACCATTCGGAGCTCGCCACCGGCGCCCCGCTGGGCCCGGAGCACGTGCTCGGGGTGGGCGGCGCCTCCCTGACCCTGGCGAGGATCACCCCGCGCGAACCCGCCCGCCGGGTGCTCGACCTCGGCTGCGGCGGCGGGATCCAGGCGCTGCACGCCTCCCGCCACGCCGAGCAGGTGGTCGCCACCGATCTGTCCGAGCGGGCGCTGGGCTTCGCCGCCTTCAACGCCGCGCTGAACAGCATCGAGCTCGACCTTCGCCAGGGCTCCCTGCTCGAGCCCGTGCGCGGCGAGACCTTCGACCTGATCCTGTCCAATCCCCCCTTCGTCATCACCCCGCGTGATGTCGTCGCCGAGGACACGACCTGGACCTACCGTGACGGCGGCCGCGCCGGGGACACACTGCTCGCCGAGCTGCTGCGGGAGCTGCCCACCCATCTCGCTGCGGGCGGCAGCGCCGTGATGCTCGGCAACTGGGAGATCCGCGACGGTGAGGACTGGGACACCCATCCCCGGGCGTGGATGCAGGCGGCCGTCGCCGACGGCGTGGACGCCTGGGTGCTGCAGCGCGAGCAGGAGGATCCCGCTCAGTACGCGGAGACCTGGGTCCGTGACGGCGGCATCACCACCCGCGATGAGCGCTGGCCGGCCCTGACCGGGGCATGGCTGGATGACTTCGCGGCCCGGGATGTGGAGGCGATCGGCTTCGGCTACCTGCTGCTGCGCCGCCCGGAGAGCGCCGCCGCGCGACCCGGAGTGCTGCGCACAGAGCTCGTCCCGGGCACCGGCAGCGGCTCCCTGGCCGCCCACCTCGCCGCCTCTCTGAGCGCCCTCGCCGCGCTCGAGGACCACGACGACGAGGCGCTGGCCGCCTCCCGCCCGGTACGGGCGGAAGACGTGATCGAGCGCCGCCATCTGACCCCCGGGGACTGGGACCCGATGCTGATCGAGCTCGTCCAGGGCGCGGGCTTCGCGCGGGTGGTGCGGGCCGACCAGCTGCTCGCCGCGACCGTCGGCGCACTGGACGGCACCCTGACCCTCGGGCAGGTGCTCGGTGCCGTCTGCGCGCTCACCGACGTCGATGAGGACGAGGCCCGCGCCCGGGCGCTGCCTGCGGTGCGCGAGCTGCTGATCACCCAGATGGTGGCCCTGTGAGCGCCGCCAGCACCGCTGGCCGCCGGGATGCCGCCCGCTCCGGGAGCACCGCCCGCGTCGGCGGTCTCGCCCGCCCGCTGCTCTCGCTGCTGGCCGCCGCCGTATGCGCCGCCGCGATCGTGGGCCTCGCCCGCGGCGCCGTGGGCACCGCGAGCGGACAGCGCCTGGATCAGCTGATCCTCTCCGGCGCAAAGGCACATGAGGGCCCGCTGTCGCAGTACGCCGAGCTCGCGGTCCAGTCGGTCAGCGTGCCGGTGATCGCGGTGCTGCTCGCGCTGGCGACGGTGCTGGTGCTGGTGCGTCGACGGCTGAGGCTGCTGATCCCGCTGACCGTCCTGGCCATCGGCGCGAACCTCACCACCCAGCTCATCAAGCACGTCCTGGTCACCCGTCAGGCGCTGGGGCCGGGCATCGACATCACCCCCAACTCCTTCCCCTCGGGGCACACCACCCTCGCGGCCACCGCGATGATCGCGGTGGTGCTGGCCGCCGGGCGGGCGCGGGTGGTGCTCGCGCCCCTCGGCGCGCTGTGGACCCTCGCCGCCGGCCTCGGCACGCTGGTGGTCGGCTGGCACCGCCCCAGCGACGTGATCGGGGCGATCGCGGTCGCGGCCGCCTGGACGTTCCTGGTCCTCGCCGCCGACGGGCTCCACACCCGCCGCCTCCGCGCCCGGGCCGCCGCCCATCCCGGCCGTGGCCGCCGCCGCCGCGGCATCGAGGTCTCGAACTCCTCCCGCACCCCGCGTCATGGCGCGGGGACGGTGGTGATGGCGGCGGTGCTCGGTCTGGGAGGCCTCGCTGGCCTCGGGATGGGAGCAGTCGGTCTGCTGTCCCTCCCCCGCCCGCTCGAGCTCCACGACGTCCCCCAGCAGCTGGCCGCGTTCCGCGCGACCGCCGCGCTGATCGGTGGCGGCACCGGCGCCTGGATGGCCCTGGTGCTGGCGCTGCGCACGCCGATCTCACACCGGGGGCGCATCAGCGAGCGTGTACCGTGAGCAATCGCCGAGCGCAGTGGATGCGTCCGGTTCATCCCGGACCACGGCATTCAGCCACGGCGAACGGGCCGCGACGTGACGCGGCGAGGAAGGACATATCAACGTGACTGGCGGACGGCATCTGGTGATCGTGGAGTCCCCTGCGAAGGCTCGCACCATCGCGCGCTATCTCGGGGACGACTACATCGTCCAGGCTTCGGTGGGGCACATCCGCGACATCCCGGTGCCGCGTGACCTGCCCGCCGAGATGAAGAAGGGTCCCTACGGGAAGTTCGGCGTCGATGTGGAGAACGGCTTCGACCCCTATTACATCGTCAGCCCCGACAAGAAGAAGACCGTCGCGGAGCTGAAGAAGGCCCTCAAGGACGCCGACACGCTCTACCTCGCCACGGATGAGGACCGCGAGGGTGAGGCGATCGCCTGGCATCTGCTGGAGACCCTCAAGCCCAAGAAGTCCCTGCCGGTCAAGCGGATGGTGTTCCACGAGATCACCAAGGACGCGATCCGGGCGGCGCTGGACAACACTCGCGAGCTGGACACCGACCTGGTCGATGCGCAGGAGACCCGTCGCATCCTGGACCGGCTGGTGGGCTTCGAGCTCTCGCCCGTGCTGTGGCGGAAGATCAAGCCGTCGCTGTCCGCCGGCCGTGTGCAGTCCGTCGCCACCCGTCTGGTGGTCGAGCGCGAGCGCGAGCGGATGGCCTTCGTCGCCGCCGACTACTGGGATGTGACCGGCACCTTCGGCACCGACACCACCCAGTTCACGGCCAAGATCCAGACGGTCGACGGGGCCCGCATCGCCACCGGCGCCGATTTCGCCGACGACGGCACCCTGAAGCCGCGGGCGAAGAACGCCGCCGTCCTGACCGAGGAGTCCACGCGGACCCTCGTCGAGGTGCTGGCCGATGCTCCCGCCACCGTGGCGGCGCTCGAGTCGAAGCCGTACACGCGGCGTCCGGCCGCCCCGTTCACCACGTCATCGCTGCAGCAGGAGGCCTCGCGCAAGCTCCGTCTCGGTGCCCGTCAGGCGATGCGGGTCGCGCAGTCGCTGTACGAGAACGGCTACATCACCTATATGCGTACCGACTCGGTCACGCTCTCGGGTGAAGCGATCCGTGCGTCCCGGGCCCAGGCCGCCGAGCTCTACGGCTCCCAGTACGTGCCGGACAAGCCGCGCGTCTACCAGAACAAGTCCCAGGCCGCGCAGGAGGCTCACGAGGCGATCCGTCCCGCGGGTGACCACTTCCGCACCCCTGCCGAGGTGGCCGGGCAGCTCGCGGGCGATGAGTTCCGTCTCTACGAGCTGATCTGGAAGCGCACGATCGCCTCCCAGATGGCCGACGCCAAGGGCACCACCTCCACCGTCGAGCTGCAGCTCGAGCAGGGCGGGCGGACCGCGACCTTCCGCGCCGCCGGCACAGTGATCACCTTCCGCGGCTTCCTCGCCGCCTATGAGGAGGGCCGCGACGCCTCCCGCTACGGCAACGACGAGGCCGAGAACTCCGGGGACAAGCGTCTGCCGCAGATGGAGGAGGGGCAGCAGCTCGACACCCGCGACCTCACCCCCGACGGCCACTCCACGACCCCTCCCCCGCGCTACACCGAGGCGTCGCTGGTGCGTGCGCTCGAGGAGCGCGGCATCGGTCGTCCCTCGACGTACGCCTCGACGGTCGCGACCGTCCAGGACCGCGGCTATGTGCTGCGGCGCGGCACCGCTCTGGTGCCCAGCTGGACCGCCTTCGCCGTGGTGCGCTTGCTCGAGGAGCACTTCGGGCCGTTCATTGACTACGACTTCACCGCGCAGATGGAGCAGCAGCTGGACCGTATGGCCCAGGGCGAGCTCGGACGCTCGGAGTACCTGAAGAACTTCTACCTCTCCGACGGGTCGGCCGGACCGCTCGGGCTGAAGTCCATGGTCGACAACCTCGGCGAGATCGACGCCCGCGCGATCAACAGCATCGAGATCGGTGAGGGCATCACCCTGCGCGTGGGGCGCTACGGCGCCTACGTCGAGCAGGCCGCCCGGGACGAGGCCGGCGAGCTGATCGACGGTGCGGATCCGCGCCGTGCGAACGTCTCCGACGAGGTCGCCCCGGACGAGCTGACCGTCGAGGTCGCCAAGGAGATGCTCGAGCGCGCGAAGGACGACGGTCGCGTGCTCGGCACCGACCCCGCGACCGGGAACGAGATCGTCGCCAAGGACGGCCGCTACGGCCCCTATGTCACCGAGATCCTGCCCGATCCCGAGGAGACCGGCGGCAAGAAGGTCCCGAAGTCGAAGCAGCCCAAGCCCCGCACGGGCTCGCTGCTGAAGTCGATGGATCTCTCCACCGTGTCCCTCGAGGACGCGCTGAAGCTGCTGAGCCTGCCGCGCGTGGTCGGGACCACTGAGGACGGCATCGAGATCACCTCCCAGAACGGCCGCTACGGTCCGTACCTGAAGAAGGGGACCGACTCCCGTTCCCTGGAGACCGAGGAGCAGATCTTCTCGGTCACCATGGAGGAGGCGGAGAAGATCTACGCCCAGCCCAAGACTCGGGGCCGGGCCGCTGCGAAGCCCCCGATGAAGGAGCTCGGGGTCGATCCCACCAGCGAGAAGCCGATCGTGATCAAGGACGGGCGCTTCGGTCCGTACATCACCGACGGCACCACGAACGTCTCCCTCCGTGCGACCGAGAAGGTCGAGGAGATCACAGAGACGATCGCGATCGAGAAGCTCGCGGAGAAGCGTGCCAAGGGGCCGGCCAAGAAGCCGGCCGCCAAGCGCGCCCCCGCGAAGAAGAGCACGACCACCAAGAAGGCCACCACCGCGAAGAAGAGCACCACCGCGAAGAAGTGACCGCGCTCGGCCCCTGAGGGCCGCGCGAGCAGAGGGCACGGACCATGACGGTCCGTGCCCTCTGTTCTGTGCGAGCAGGGCTGGTTCCCCCTGTGCGCGCAGGACGGGACCGGGAAGCGCTTATCTCATCACGAGACGGCATCACCACCGCAGCGAACCGTCTCCGATGCTGGTCGCGAGCTCGATCACGCCTACAGTGTGACCATAAGCACCTTGTCGACTCACAAAGGGGCTCTTCGCGGTTCGTGGTGAATGATCCTGCTGGGGCGGGTATTCACGCTACGG
>NZ_JBQDLF010000003.1:0-162593 GCF_052095815.1 Brachybacterium sp.
TCAGTCGTGAGGGGTCAGTCGTGGGGGCTCAGTCGTGAGGGCTCAGTCGTGAGGGCTCAGTCGTGCCCCTCGGCGATCAGCGCCTCGAGCTGCCTGATGGCCTCGGGGTCCCCGTGGATCTCGACGGCGTCCGGGCCGTCCGCGAGGTGGTCGAGCGCCTGGGCGCGTCCCCAGGCCCAGAGGTTCGCGCTGATCGCGCTGCCGGAGACGGTGGCCCGCGGGAGGCCCTCGGCGTCAGCGGGCTCCTCGAGCAGCCGGCCGACGGGCGCGTCGAACTCCTGCCCATCCCGTGGTCTCGTGCCGGACCAGCGGCTGATGCCCAGCAGCTGGGGTGCGCCACCGTCGGGACGGATCTCGATCGCGGCGACCGGCGTCGTGCTCGCCCAGTCGGGGATCCATTCATGGCCGGCCGGCCACATCACGCGCAGGACATGGTCCAGTCCTGCCGCAGCCACCTCGGGACTGATCGAGGTGACCGGGCGACCGGCGGTGAGCTCGGCATCCACCCGGTGGATGGTCGCCTCGTGGGTCTGCATCCGGCGGGTGACGCCGACGGTCTGCTCCTGGGAGAACCAGAACCAGGCGGCCTCCTCGTCGCTGCGCGCAGTGAGCTGGGCGAGGAGGGACTTCGTCGCGGCCTCGCGGCGGGCACTCAGCACGTCCTGCTCAGCGGGGCGCGGGGCCTTCGCCTCCTCGATCGCCATCACCTCCTGCTCGGTGGTGGCTCGGGAGGCGAGGATCGCCGCCCAGAACTCATGGACCTCGGTGAGATGCCACAGGAGGTCCGCTGCGGTCCAGTCGGGGCAGGTGGGGACCCGCTGTGCGGGATCGGTGGCCGCGAGGACGGTGGCCAGTCGGTCCGCTTCCTGCTGGATGATGGTCAGGGAGTCGATGCTCATGACCCCATCGAAGCACCTGGGAGTGACGGGCGACACCCCCGCGAGAATCGATCATCCTTGCCCCTCATACCCCTTGGGGGTATAAATAGGAGGAGCCGATACCCCGCCGGGGTATCCCGAGAGCAAGGAGAACCCCATGAGCGCAACCACCACCCAGTTCCAGGTGACCGGCATGACCTGCGGCCACTGCGAGATGTCCGTGCGCGAAGAGGTCAGCGAGCTGGCCGGGGTCCAGGGCGTCGAGGTCAGCCACGAGACCGGTCTGCTGAGCGTCTCCTCCGAGCAGCCCGTGGATGAGGCCGCGGTGCTCGCAGCTGTCACCGAGGCCGGCTATTCAGCGGTGCGCGCCTGATGAAGGCCGGCACCACCGTCGCACTGTACGGCCTGCTGCTGGTGGCGCTGTTCTTCGCGTCGTACCTGCTGGCCGGGGTGCTGGTCCCCTCGGAGTGGGTGGACAGCTGGTCGAATTCCGGTGGCTCCGGCCACTGACCGGCTGCTCCCCTCCGCCGAGCTCTGCCACTCCAGTCCCGTCCGTGCGCGATTCCTCGGATTCGCGAGAGAGAAAAGGCCCATCATGACCACTCCCCCGTCCCCGCTGCAGGTGATCACCACCGATATCGAACTCGAGATCGGTGGGATGACCTGCGCCTCGTGCGCGAATCGGATCGAGCGGAAGCTGAACAAGCTCGACGGGGTCACCGCTGCGGTCAACTACGCGACGGAGAAGGCGCGGGTCACCGTGCCCGAGGACTATGACCCGCGGGATCTGGTCACGGTGGTCGAGCAGACCGGCTACACCGCCGCCCTCCCCACCCCGCCCGAGGCGGAGCAGGAGACGTCAGGAGCGCACGAGCGTGAGGACCCGGAGCTGACCTCGCTCCGCCACCGCCTGATCGGCTCGGTGCTGCTGTCGGTTCCGGTGATCCTGATCTCGATGATCCCGGCGCTGCAGTTCACCTACTGGCAGTGGGCGGTCCTCACGCTCACCGCTCCCGTGATCGTCTGGGCCGCCTGGCCCTTCCATCGTGCGGCGGCCGTCAACCTGCGCCATGGCGGGGCCACGATGGACACCCTGATCTCGGTGGGCACCATCGCCGCCTTCCTGTGGTCGCTGTACGCCCTGTTCCTGGGCACGGCCGGCGTGCCCGGCATGACGCATGAGTTCTCGCTGACCATCGGACCGTCTGACGGGGCGGCGAACATCTATCTCGAGGTCGCGGCCGGGGTGACCATGTTCATCCTGCTGGGCCGCTACTTCGAGAAGCGCTCGAAGCGACAGGCCGGAGCCGCGCTGCGCGCCCTGCTGGACATGGGCGCGAAGGACGTCGCCGTGATGCGCGACGGGGTCGAGACCCGTCTCGCGGTGGCTGACCTCGCCGTCGGCGACACCTTCGTGGTGAGGCCCGGCGAGAAGATCGCGACCGACGGCGTGGTCGCCTCCGGCACCTCGGCGGTGGACGCCTCGATGCTGACCGGCGAGTCCGTCCCGGTCGAGGTCGGGGTGGGCGACGCAGTCACCGGCGCGACCGTCAACGCGGGCGGCCGCCTCCTGGTGCGGGCGACCCGCGTGGGCGGCGACACCCAGCTCGCCCAGATGGCGAAGATGGTCGAGGACGCCCAGTCGGGCAAGGCCGAGATCCAGCGCCTCGCTGATCGGGTCTCAGGGATCTTCGTACCGATCGTGATCGCCTTCGCAGTGGTGGTGCTCGGCGCCTGGATCGGTGCCGGGTTCCCGCTCGAGGCGGCATTCACAGCGGCGGTCGCGGTGCTGATCATCGCCTGCCCGTGCGCGCTGGGGCTCGCGACTCCCACGGCGCTGCTGGTCGGCACCGGCCGCGGTGCTCAGCTGGGCATCCTCATCAAGGGACCCGAGGTGCTCGAGTCCACCCGGAAGATCGACACCGTGGTGCTCGACAAGACCGGCACCGTCACCACCGGAAAGATGACGCTGGCCGACGTGGTCACAGCCGAGGGTGTGGAGCGCAGCGAGCTGCTGCGCCTCGCGGGCGCGGTCGAGGATGCCTCCGAGCATCCGATCGCTCAGGCGATCGCGAAGGGCGTCACCGAGGAGATCGGTGCCCTGCCCGGCGTCGACGAGTTCGAGAACCTCGAAGGTCGGGGCGTGCGCGGCACGGTCGAGGGGCGCTCAGTCCTCGTCGGCCGCACGACGCTGGTCCCGGGGCAGGAGCTGCCCCCGCTGCTGGCCGAGGCGAAGGCCGCTGCGGAGTCCCGCGGGCAGACGGCGGTCGTCGTCTTCTGGGACGGCCGGGCCCGCGGCGTGCTGGTCGTCTCCGACACCGTCAAGCCCACCAGCGCCGAGGCGATCGCGCAGCTGAAGGGTCTGGGGCTCACCCCGATCCTGCTGACCGGTGACAACCGTGCCGCCGCCGAGCAGATCGCCTCGGAGGTCGGCATCGACCAGGTCATCGCCGAGGTCCTCCCGCAAGACAAGATCGATGTCGTCCGCCGCCTGCAGGCCGACGGCAAGGTGGTGGCGATGGTCGGTGACGGTGTGAATGACGCCGCCGCCCTCGCTCAGGCAGATCTGGGCCTGGCCATGGGCACCGGCACCGATGTCGCCATCGAGGCATCGGACATCACCCTGGTGCGCGGCGATCTGCGCAGCGTGACCGACGCGATCCGGTTGTCACGCCGTACTCTCGGCACCATCAAGGGCAACCTGTTCTGGGCCTTCGCCTACAACATCGCGGCGATCCCGCTGGCCGCGCTGGGGCTGCTGAACCCGATGCTGGCCGGCGCCGCGATGGCGTTCTCGAGCGTGTTCGTGGTGGGCAACAGCCTGCGGCTGCGTTCGTTCCGCAGCCGTGCGCTCACCGCCCCGGCGGGTGCCCCCGCCCTGGCTGGCTCAGTCCCGGCTGCCTCCACCCCGGTCACCTCCACCACCCCGGTCACCTCCACCGCGCCGGCAGAGCCACCCGCCGCGGGAGCCTGAATGTCCGCCGCCGAAGATCCGTTGCATGCCCGTATAGCAGACCCGCCCCGCTCTCTCCGCTGGAGGACCTCATGACCACCACCGATGCCACGCCCAGTCCCGCTCCCGTCCCGGAGGGGCATGAGCACCATCATGGCTATATCTCCGACCGGGCCCGCTATCTCGCGCGTCTCAAGCGCATCGAAGGACAGGCTCGCGGCCTGCACCGCATGGTCGACGAGGAGAAGTACTGCATCGACATCCTCACCCAGATCAGCGCGCTGAAGAGCGCCCTGGACGGGGTGGCGATGGGGCTGCTGGACGACCACCTCCAGCACTGCGTGCTCGACGCCGCCCGCACCGGTGGCGACGAGGCCGAGCAGAAGCTGAAAGAAGCCTCGGCGGCGATCGCTCGTCTCGTACGCTCGTGACCCGTTGGGTCACACCCGGAGCTCTACCGGCACGCATCATCTGCCGAGGTGGGAGCGCATCTCACCCATGACGATTCCCTCCTGCATGCATTAGAGTCCCAAGTGATCTGTATGACCGGTCAAGCAGTCCATCTCGCCGCACGCGCAGTGCGACGGCTCCGACCAGACGCATGGTGATACGAACGCGGAATCGAGGAGACGGATGACCGACAAGACTGCGCCGCCGCACTCAGAGGCAGAGCACGGAAGTGTCGCGGAGGCGCCCTGGCCACAGGGAGTTCCGCGCGCCGAGCCCGCCTTGGATGAGTCCAGGGCCATTCCGAGCCTGCCTCCGGCCGGTCTCTCCAGCGATGCCGGCGAATCCGCTCCCGCGCGCACCGGACGGCGCGAGGAGATCCTCGACGGCGCAGCGGAGATGTTCGCGGAGCACGGGTACCACGGCTCGAGCCTGCGGGACATCTCGAGCCACATCGGCATCTCCCATTCCGGGATGCTGCACCACTTCGGGTCGAAGGACGCTCTGCTCGACGGCGTGATCGACCGGATGGAAGAGCACGCGCAGGCGGCACTGGACCGGATCCATGAGATGGGCGGCGGGCGCGAGGTCCTGCTGCGCGGGCTCGCTGAGGTGTGGCATCCTGCGTCGCTTCCGATCAGGCTCCTGGCCACCCTCGATGCAGAGAGCGTCAGCGAGGACCATCCCGGCCGCTATCGGCTCGCGCGACTGCGGCGCGTCCACGAGAACCTGCTCGAGACGTGTTTCACGACGATGGGCGAGAAGGGCCTGCTGCGCACGGACACCGACCCCGCCTTCGCGGGACGTGCACTGCTGGGGGCGGTGCTGAACCTCGCCGTCCGTGAGAAGACGGTCCGCACGCTCCAGCATCGGGGCTACGGCGATGCCCCGCTGGAAGATCTGGCCAAGCAGGTCGAGGCCTTCCTCGATGCACCGGAGGACTCGACGCCGCAGCGCTGACCGCTCGCCTCGCTCGTCATCGGCGACAGCCGCTGCGGCGAGGTCCGATCCGCTTCGCGGGGTCACCGTGCCCACCGCCCCAGGAGTTCGTCGACCGTCACGAGCTCGGCCTGGCGGTCTGCGGCGAGCTGGTCGAGCACCCTCTCCTTGTGGGCGGCTCTCTCGTCAGCCACCGCATCGGTGACGATCACGGCGCGGACATTGTTCGCGTAGGCGTCACGGGCGGTCTGGGCGATGCAGGCATGCGTGGAGACCCCGGCCATCACCACCCGTTCCACCTGCAGGTTGCGCATTCGCAGCAGCAGATCGGTGCCGAACCAGGCGCTGTCGCGGGTCTTCTCGATTCGCGTCATCCCGGTGGTGTCGAGCTCGTGGACCACCTCGGTGCCGGGATCCCCGTGGAACAGAAAGCCCTGATCGTCGTCGAGCATGCTCAACGTCCACGTCGAGCGGTCGCGGCTGTGCTCGGTCGTGATCAGGAGGATCGGCACCTCGGCGCGGCGCGCGGCCTCGGCGAGCGTGGTGACCGCACGGATCACCTCGGCGCGGGCCTCCGCCAGCGCAGGCTCCTCGAAGAAGGATTCCTGCAGATCGATCAGCAGCAGCGCACTGCCCTGGCCGCTCACGGGGTGGGGCTCCCCCCGGTGACGGCGAGGGTCTCGCCGAGCACATAGCTCGACTCGGGAGAGGTGAGGAAGACGTACGCCGGAGCGAGCTCGGTGGGTTGGCCGGCCCGGCCGAGCGGCGTGTTCTTCCCGAACTCGGGCAGGGCCTCCTTCGGCTGGCCGTCCGAGACCTGCAGCGGGGTCCAGATCGGGCCTGGAGCCACGGCGTTCACCCGGATGCCACGAGAGGCGACCTGCTGTGCGAGCCCCTTGGTGAAGTTGTTGATCGCCGCCTTGGTCGAGGCGTAGTCCACGAGCGTCGGCGAGGGCTGGTACGCCTGGATCGAGGTGGTGTTCACAATCGTGGAGCCGGCGGGCAGGTGCGGGAGCGCGGCTTGGGTGATGCGGAACATCGCGTGGATGTTCACGGCGAAGGTATCCACCCACTGCTGGTCCTCGATCTCCTCAAGGGTCTCCACCGCGATCTGCCGGCCAGCGTTGTTGACCAGCGCGTCGAGGCCGCCGAGCTCGCGCACCGCATCCGCGACCAGGCTGCGACAGAAGTCCGCGTCGATCAGGTCCCCGGGCAGGAGCACAGCCTTGCGACCCTCCTTGCGGATCACCTCCGCGATGTGCTGGGCATCCTCCTCTTCCTGCGGCAGGTAGTTCAGGGCGACGTCCGCGCCCTCGCGGGCGAAGGCGATCGCCACTGCGGCTCCGATGCCGGAGTCAGCGCCGGTGATGAGCGCCTTCCGCCCCTTCAGCCGGCCGGTGCCGCGATAGGACTCCTCGCCTCGGTCCGTGCCGGGAATCAGCTCCGCATCCAGTCCGGGCTCGGGCTGGTCCTGCTTCGGCGGGGTGATGTCGGGGAAGCGGGTGACGGGATCGGTGAAGGTGAGCTGGTCGGCCATGGGGTTCCTCCTGGGACTGGGCGGTCTCGGTCAACGCTCTCGGGCGGGGCCGGGAGACAGGGCACGTTCAGGGTCAGGGTCGTCGGGGTCACAGGCGCGAGTGGGGCGCCTGCGCCGGGTTCAGGGGATCTGCGTCGGAGCGGGGGCGATCGTGGGATCGAGGACGACCTTGATGCAGCCGTCGTGCTTCTTCTGGAACAGGTCGTAGCCAACGGCAGCTTCCTCGAGGGGCAGCCGGTGGGTGACGAGGTCCCCGACCCCGAGCGGGTCGGCGGGGTCTTCGACCAGCGGCAGGAGGTCGTCGGTCCAGGCGCGCACGTTGCATTGGCCCATCCGCATCTGGAGCTGCTTGTCGAACATCGTCAGCAGCGGCATCGGGCTCGCTGCTCCGCCGTAGACGCCGGACAGCGAGACGGTCCCGCCGCGGCGAACGAGATCGATGGCGGTGTGGAGGGCCGCGAGCCGGTCCACTCCGGCACGCTCCATGAGTGGCCGGGCCACGGCGTCAGGCAGTTTGCCTGCGATGGTCTGGGCGAGGCCCGCGACGGGGCTGCCCTCCGCTTCCATTCCCACCGCGTCGATGACGGCGTCCGGGCCGCGCCCCTGGGTGCGCTCGCGAATCTCACCGACGGTATCCTCCGCGAGGTCGAACACCTCGACGCCGTGGCGTTCAGCCATGGCTCGTCGCTCGGGCACGGGATCGATGCCGAAGACCCTCGCCCCCAGGTGACGACCGATCCTCGCGCACAGCTGGCCCACGGGGCCGAGACCGATCACCGTGAGGGTGCGATGAGCGGGGACCCCGGCGTACTGCACTGCCTGCCAGGCGGTGGGGAGGATGTCGCTGAGGAAGAGGTAGTTCTCATCCGGGAGCTCGGTGCCGACCTTCATCAGCCCGTAGTCCGCATGCGGCACCCTGAGGAACTCGGCCTGACCGCCGGGCACCTGGCCGTACAGCTTCGAATAGCCGAGCAGTGCGGCGCCTGAGCCGTGCTCGGTGACCTGGGTGGTCTCGCACTGCGAGGGCAGTCCCTGGGAGCACATGACGCAGTGGCCGCAGGAGATGGTGAAGGGCACGACGACGCGGTCGCCGGGCCGCACATGGGTGACGCCCGCTCCGACCTCCTCGACGATGCCCATCGGTTCATGGCCGATGATGTCGCCGGCGGTCATGAAGGGGCCGAGCACCTCGTAGAGATGCAGGTCCGAACCGCATATCGCCGTCGACGTGACGCGGATGATCGCATCAGTGGGGTCTCGGAGTATCGGGTCGGGCACGGTCTCCACGCTCACGCGCTCGGTGCCCTGCCAGGTCACTGCTCTCATCATCCTGCCTTCCGGTGGTGATCGCGATCGTCTCTCCACGCTATGGGCGGTCGCCGCTCATGTCCTCAATGTCGACCGAAAGGTCTGCCTCGGGGGCAGCTCAGGCACTGGGGCCACGACCACGTCATGGACCTTCCAGTCGAGCTCGTGGATCCGGTCTCGCAGATCTGCGACCTGTCGAACCGACGGCTCGATTCCCGGCCGGGGAACGACGAACACCTCTGCGTGGAAGACGTGTCCCTGGTCGCGGACGCGAGCTGCGGCCTCGCCCACCCACGGCTCCTGCCCCGCCCGCACCTCGATCTTGCGGGTCAGCGGGTGGGGCTCGGAATCGTCATAGGTGCGGGCCTCGGCATCGGTGAGACCACCGATGGAGCCGCGCAGATTCTTCAGGCCGTCGCGGAGGATCGAGACGGACACGAGCAGCGCCGCGGTGGCGTCCGCCCACCACAGCCCGAGCCCCACACCGAGCACGCCGGCTATGGTCGCGATCGCGGTGGTCCAGTCGGCCTTGCTCATGTCGGCGTCCGCGAACAGGACCTTGTCGTGCAGCTGCTCGGAGAGTTTGAGCTTCTTCAGCCCCAGGATCACCGGACCGATGCTCGTGACCACCATGACCGCGACCATCAGCCAGCCGGCCCAGATCCCCTGCCCGAACAGCACCGTGAGCCCGATCGGGGGGCGTTCGACCTTGACCAGACCCATCACGGAGTCGAACACCAGATAGCCGCCCATGGTCAGCAGCGCGATCGCGGCGACCAGGTGGGCGACACCGATGGACCGGTGATAGCCGTAGGGGTGGCTGCGATTCGGCGTCTTGCGGATCCGCCGGGTCGCGACGAGGAAGGCGATCGGGGGAAGGAGGGAGAGCATGTCCTCGGCCCAGGCCGCCTGCATCGCCTGCGACTGCCCGGCGACCAGTGCGACCAGCACGACGGTGCCCGTCATCCAACCAAGCGTGATCCATTCCAGCCGGATCGCTCGCTGCAGTGCCTCGCGCTGTGCATCACCGAAGGCGTCGTGCCCCGATCCGGTGTCCTCCTCGCCACCCTCCGACTTGGTGCCGTTCACAGCTCACCACCCCGTTCGGCGAGGTATCGCTCGAGGTCCACCAGCAGCGCGTTCTCTCCCGGCCGCACTCCCATCACGATGTCGACGGGCTTCCCATCCGGGCCCTGTGTGGTGGTGTAGGGCCGCGTCAGCGCGATCTCCGACGTCCAGGGGACATCCGAGGCGAGGCCGCCGACCACCAGATCGAGGTTCCCCTCCTTCATCTCGGCAGCCAGCACGTTCTCTCCCCCGGGGACCCAACGGATCTCGGCATCGATCGTCTCGGCGTAGTCGCTCAGCAGATCGACCTCGCTGCCGCTGACCGCACCGTCGGGAGCCACCTCGGTCCAGGGCGGATTCTCGGCGATCCCGACGCGGAGCTCGCCCCCGGTCGCCCGCTCCAGGGTGCCCTGCGTGTCGGCGGGGATGCTCCCCTGGCAGCCCGCAGCCACCAGCAGGAGGATTCCCGCCAGGACCACGTGCCGTATCCGTTGCCACACAGACATGTCCACATCCTCACCGTGCTCTCCACGGGTCGCCACGCCTTGGTTCCTCGTGCTCATGCACTCTAGGCAGTAGCCGCCGCGAGGGTCCGTCCGATCGGTCGAGGCCCGCGACCTGCACTGGATGGCGTCGCCTGTTGACCCTCCCCCCACGGAGCGCGTGGGATGACTCCGTGGGCCACGCCCCGCAGGGAACGCCAGCACCCCACGAGGGAGGACCCAACATGCTCGATGATGTCGACGACGCAACGCACCAGCACCTGAGCACGATGCAGGCGCTGCTGCTCGAGAGCGAGGACATCGCTTCGTTCCTCCGGGACTTCACGGAGCTGCTCTCGGGCCGGCTGACGGGCGCCGAGGGGCACCGGTGGTGCGCCATCACGCTGCAGCGGGACCGCAAGGCCGTCACCGCCGTGTCCTCCGGTCCCGAGGCCCGGGAGCTCGACGCGCTGCAGAACTCCTTCACGCAGGGACCGTGCATGACCGCGATCCGCGAGAACACGGTGATCCGAGCCGGGGACCTGCGCACCGACGACCGCTGGCCCGCGTACCAGGCAGCGGCGGTGGCCCAGGGCGTGCGCTCCGTGCTCGGGATGCCCTTCGACCTGGATGAGGACGCCAAGGCGGGCCTGAACATCTACTCCGAGATCCCGCACGATTTCGACCGCGAGATGATCGACTCCATCGAGTTCGAGAAGAATCTTGCGGCCGGTGCACTGCGCCTGGCGGTGCGCATGGCAGGCCAGCGGGAGTCGGAGAGCGACCTGCGGGCGGCGATGGAGTCCCGGACGGTGATCGACCTGGCGGTAGGCGTCATCATGGGCCAGAACCGGTGCAGCCAGGAGGATGCGGTGATGATCCTCAAAACAGCGTCCAACCACCGCAACGTCAAGCTGCGGCAGCTGGCGGCAGAGCTCGTGGCCTCGGTGAGCTCCACGCCGACGCGCACCGCGTTCGAGACCTGATTGTGTCCCGGGAGGACCCCGGATACTCTGACCACGAGGTCTAGCAGGAGGCCTTCTCTTCATGCTGCACGGAACGGCCTCCGCTCATGCCCCACACCCTGTCGGTGACCGTCCACGTCGATCTGGACCTCCGTGAGATCCAGCTCGCCGTCTCCGGGTGCCTCACCGCCGACACCCAGATCGCTCTGCTGCCCATCGTCCGCCAGGCGCGCGGACTCGAACCGGCCCCCTGCCTCACGCTCGATATGACAGGAGCGGAGCACGTCGACCAGGACGGGCTGGTGCAGCTGCAGCACGCCATCGCCCGTGAGACCGTTGACGGCACGAGTCCCGTGGACTATCGCCTCCCCGAGCCCCTGCCGACGTGCCAGCGCACCATCGTGGCTCCGCGCCTGTCGGGCACTGCCGAGGATCTGGTCCTGGAGCGCGCGAACCGGGTCGCTCCCCTCGCGCTCGTGCGCGGCGATGAGGACCCCGCACCCGCGTCTCCGGCGCCGACACCGGAAGCAACGCCCGACCGCACTCGCACCTCTCGAGCCCGCACTCGGCGGGAGGAGATCCTCGAAGGCGCGGCCGAGATGTTCGCCGAACACGGATACCGCGGGGCGAGCCTGCGCGATATCAGCCGTCACATCGGCATCTCCCACCCGGGACTCATGCACCACTTCCCGTCCAAGGAGATCCTGCTGGACAGTGTCATCGACCTTCTCGAGGCCCATGCGCAGAGGATCCTCGACCAGCTCGAGACGATGAGTGCGGACCCCGACGAGATGCAGCGGGCGCTCGCGGTGCACTGGAGCCCTTCCTCGCTGCCGACCCAGCTGCTGGCCACCCTCGGCGCGGAGTCTGTGAGCGGGGATCACCCCGGACGGTTCCGGCTGGCACGGCTGCGCCGTGTCCACGAGCACGTCTTCGAAGAGTGCTTCACGGAGTTCAGGACGCTGGGCATGCTCCGCCCAGGGCTCGATCCCGGTTTCGCGAGCCGTGCGATGCTCGGTCTCGTGCTGAACCTCGCGGTACGGGAGAGAACGGTGCGCACCATGCAGATCGGGGTTCATGACGACGCCCCCGCGAAGGAGATGGCGCGGCTGGCACTCTCGTTCCTGCGGACCGACTCCACAGACTGACGTCGAGATCTCGCCGCGCGAGCCGACGGCGGGAGCCCCCAGGTCTGCTGACTACAGTGCCTCTGTTCCCTCACCCGCGAGAAATGACCTTGATGCCTGCTTCGACCATGCTCACCGCCACCTCCCTGCATGCCGGATACCCCGGTGAGCAGGTGCTCCAGGGCATCGACCTCACCCTCAGAGCCGGTGATCCGCCGCTGGGCCTGCTGGGCCCCTCAGGCGCCGGGAAGACGACGCTGCTCGCCTCGCTGAGCGGAGAGCACATCCCCGATGCCGGGGAGGTCACCTGGAACGGGCGCCGAGTCTCGAAGCTGCGCGGGAAGGACCGCAAGACGTTCAGGGCCGCGGTCCGTTTCGTCTCGCAGTACGCGATGACCATCACCGATCCCCGCGAGACGGTCCGCTCCCGACTCGAGCTGGCCGCGAAGGTGGCGCGCAAGGGAGGCCGCACCCACTCCGTCTCCGCTGCGGAGATGCTCGAGTCCGTCGGCCTCGCCGAGCACTTCCTGCCCCGCACCATGCGCACCCTCTCCGGCGGGGAGATCCAGCGGGTCGCGCTGGCGACCGCGCTCGCCACCCGCCCCGAGCTCCTGGTGCTCGACGAGCCGCTCACCGCGGTGGATCCGAATACCAGGGCCCGGATCGCGGCCACCCTCGCCGCCACCATCCAGCGCCTTGGCATCGGCACCCTGATCGCCTCCCATGACGTCGAGCTGCTGCAGCGGCTGTGCCCGCAGATCGTGTTCCTCGGTGACGGGAAGCTCCTGGCCCGCGGCACGCTCTCCGAGGTGCTCGCCCAGACCGAGCACGAGTCGATCCGGGAGCTGGCCGAGGCGAACCCGGCCGCGGTGCGGCGCTTCCGCTGAGGGGAGCCCGGCTCCTCGGGCTCGCCCTCGCATGTCCACCGACAGGCCAGGCCTGCTCGCACCACCTCCCCCAAGTCGGACAAATCGGATGAGCCTCGGCCTATCCAAGGCCTCCACGGCGGACTAGTGTGGCGAAAAGCCGCCGCAACGATGCCGCGGTGTGGTACAGGAGGTTTTGCCATGCTTCTTCATCGGACCACTCGGCTGCTGGCGACGGTCGGCACCCTCGCCCTCGGGGCGGCTCTCCTCGGAGCGTCCCCGGCCGTCGCGCAGGACGCCGCCGAGGTCGACATCGAGATCGTCGCCACCGGAATGAACAGTCCCCGCCATCTGACCTTCAGCCCAGGAGGAACGCTCTACGTCGCCGAGGCGGGCACCGGAGGGCCCTCGGCAGAGGACGGCGGGAACTGCCATCCGCTCACCGCAGCCGCCAGCGCCTGCCTGGGCGCCACGGGCTCGATCGCCCGGATCACGGATGACGGCGTCGGACGCGTGGTCACCGGGTTGCCGTCGGTCGCGAACGACACCGAGGCCATCGGCCCCTTCGACATCGCCTTCACCGGGAACCACCGCTTCGCGATCACCATCGGCCTGGGCGGCTCCCCAGCCCATCGCGACGCCTTCGGCGCAGAGGGGAAGCGCCTGGGAACCATCGTCACCGGCAGCCTCAAGCCCCAGCACGACGGAGGCGATCGCACCCTGGCCTTCGATGCCGTCGCGCACGAGGACGCGCACAGCGTCGATGACGACGTGGACAGCAACCCCACCGGGCTCGCTCGCTCCGGGAACGGGTACGTCTATACGGACGCTGGAGGGAATTCCCTGGTCTCCACCCGGAAGGGTGGGGACACGATCACCGGGTTCGACCCGGTGATCACCCCTCAGCCCGGACCGGTGCCCGCAGGGTTCCCCGCCGATGCCGTCCCCAGTGATGTGATGCAGGGCCCTGACGGCGCCTGGTACGTCTCGCAGCTCGTCGGCTTCCCCTTCGAGCAAGGATCCTCGACGATCTGGCGGGTCGAGCCCGGGCACGCCCCCGAGGCCTACGCCACCGGGCTCACCAACGTCACCTCCCTCGCCTTCACCGACGACGGGACGCTCTATGCCGTCGAGCTCGCGACCGGCGGGCTGCTGAACGGGCCCATCGGCGCGCTGCGCGAGGTCACTCCCGGCAGCGACGAGCACGACGTGGTCGCGGGCGGCCTGGATCAGCCCTACGGGCTCGCGATCCGCGGAGGAGATGCCTACCTCACGCTCGGCGCAGCCGCACCTGTCCCGGGCGGTGGCAGCGTGATGAGGATCGGGCTCTGAGCCCATATCCGTCCGAGACCCGACAAGGAGAGGCCCCACCGACACGATGGGGCCTCTCTCTCCGATCCGCGATCAGCGACTCCAACCTCGGACCGCATGAATGAGAGCCCCCTGGCGATCAGGCTGTGCCCGAGGGCAACCATCGCCGTCCGTGAACGGAGTCGCTGCGTGGCGCGATGTGCGCAGCCGACGATGGTCCCGATCGTCAGGGCCAGGGGCACGATCCACGGAGGCTGGCTCAGGATCCTGCCCATGATGACGGGCGGGAGGAGGCCACCTTCGATCTGGATGCCGCGGGCGCGATCGACGCTGCGCAGCCTTGACCGCACCGGGCATCGGAGGCATCCGGAATGCGAAGAGGCCCCACCTGGAAGGTGGGGCCTCTCTCGCTGGTGCGTCATCAGGGATTCGAACCCCGGACCCGCTGATTAAGAGTCAGCTGCTCTAACCAACTGAGCTAATGACGCGAACAGAAAAGAACTTTACCCCCAAGTCGCCGAGCGTCCAACTCGAGGGGCCACTGTGTGAGCGAGCGAACAGCAACGGCTCCGGGTCCCCCGACAACGGGCCCCTGGATCCACCAGGACGTCCGGCGGCACGGGGACCTGCCAGAATCCCCTAGACTCGATCCTCACAGGAAGCTCGGCGCGCGAGGGCCTCAGCAGGTCGCTCGCCAGAGGAGGTCAGAGTGCGGATCGCGATCACCGGTGCCACAGGTGTGCTCGGCCAGGAGGCCGTGGAGGCGTTGGTCGCCGCCGGCCACGAGGTCACCGGCATCACCCGCCGCGACTCCGGGGTACCGATCGTCGAGGGCCGGGGTGGCAGCGCTCTCGTCGCCGACGTGTTCGACGCTGACGATCTGACTCGGGCGTTTCGCGGTCACGACGTCGTGATCAACACGCTCGCGCACGTCCCGGTGGGCATGTCGGGGCTGCGACCCCTCGCCTGGCGTGAGGACGACCGCCTCCACCTCGAGGCCTCCGTCGCGATCGCGAAGGCTGCTGCCCAGGCCGGCGCGCGGCGCCTGATCCAGGAGTCCACGATCTTCCTCTACCCGGACCACGGCACGGAGTGGATCAGCGAGGATCTCGCGCTGAGCGTCCGCAACCAGGCGTTCCGCCCTCGGGTGAAGGAGATGCGGGCGGCGGTCGACTTCGCGACCTCAGGTCGCAGCGCCGTGATCCTGCGCCTGGGGCAGCTGTTCGGCCGGGACCAGCACACGACCCACGCGCTGAAGGCGACCCGCGCCGGCGATCCGATCCTCCTGGGCAAGCCGGATCACTACGTCACCCTCCTGCACCATTCCGATGCCGGGCGCGCGTTCGTCGCCGCTCTGCGCGCCAACAGCGGCTTCTACAACGTCGGCGGAGAGCCGATCACCAAGAAGCGCTGGGCGAAGGACCTCTCCACGGAGGCCGGGACCGAGAACCCCGCGAAGTTCTACCCGGAGATCACCCAGGCGATCGTCGGCACCCGGCTCGATGTGCAGCGCCGCTCGCTGCGGGTGTCCTCGGTGCGGTTCATGTCCGAGACCGGGTGGCGGCCCACCGTGGGGCCCTCCACCCCGGGCTGGTCGCGACGCTGAGTCCTGCCGGTGCGCCAAGTGCCGCGGCGGCACTGAGTGCTGCCGCGGCGCTGAGCCTTGCCACGCCGCTGAACCCTGCCGGCGCGCCGCGCCCCCGGGGCGCCGTTCAGAGCTCGCGGATCACCCGCGCCGGGTTCCCGACCGCCAGGCTGCGCGGGGGCACGTCCTTCGTGACCACGCTGCCCGCGCCGATCACGGCTCCGTCGCCGATGCTCACGCCAGGCAGCACGGTCACTCCCCCGCCGATCCAGACGTCATCTCCGATGATGATCGGCTCGGCGGCCTCCCAGCCCTGACGACGCGGCTCGAGCTCGAGCGGATGGATCGGGGTGAGCAGCTGGATGTTCGGGCCCAGCTGGCAGTTCTTCCCGATCCTGATCTCGACCACATCAAGCGCGGTGAGCTGGAAGTTCACGAACGTGCCCGCACCGACGTGCAGCTGGGTGCCGTAGTCCACCAGCAGCGGTGCCCGCACATGCGCCCCCTCGCCGAAACTGCCCAGCAGCCCGCGCAGGACCTCTTGAGCGGCATCGGGATCTGCGGTGTATGCACCGGCGAAGCGCTCGGTCTCGACCAGAGCATGGCGGAAGGCCTGCTGGATCTCCGGGTCGTCCGCGATGTACCAGTCGCCCGCGACCATCTTCTCCCAGGAGCTGCGCGGATCGTTCTCGTCGATGTGGAAGCTCTTCATGACGCTGAGCGTAGGCGGCTCCCCCAGCAGCCCGCATCTCTGGCCCCGGAGTGGAGCGGCAGGTCACCGTGGCAGCCGCATCCCCACGCTCGGGGCCGAGTCGACGAACCCCAGGGAGCGGTAGAGGCTCTGCCCGGGCGGATCGGCGAGGAGGGTGATGTAGGGATGCGGCGGTGCGGCGTGATCGATCCGTGCGATCAGCCGCTCCATCACGACCCGTCCCAGTCCCCGACGCTGGTGGGAGGGGGCGGTGGCGATGTCGGCGAGGTGGAAGTACCAGGTGCCGTTTCCGACCACGCGCCCCATCGCTGCGAGGGCGCCGTCGGCGGTGCGCACCGAGGTCCAGGCCCAGCTGGCGCTGAGCGCACCGGCGGCCTGCGCCGCGGTGCGGGGGCTCAGGCCGGAGTCGCGGCGCAGGCTCACGTACTCCTCGCTCGTGGGCGGCTCCTCGAGCAGCCGATAGCCGGCGGGCAGCGGCGTCGGGGTGAGCGGCTCCTCGGTGCCGGGCGGGGGCGAGTTCTCGAGCATGAGCCGATCCTGTCATCCCCGCTCGCCGCCGGACGGGATACTCGAGGGATGAGCATGCCTCCCACTGCCCTGCCCGACAGCCCGCGATGCCCCTGCGGCAGCGGTGACACCTTCGGCGACTGCTGCGGCCCGGTGCTGCGGCAGGAGCGTCGCGCCGGCACCGCAGCCGCGCTGATGCGCTCGCGCTACACCGCCTTCGCACTGAGGGATCTCGAGCATCTGCTGCGCTCCTGGCATGCGCGCACCCGACCTCCTCACGAGGAGCTCGCAGAATCGCTCGCCCAGGAGCTGCGCTGGCTGCGGCTGGACGTGCTCGCCACCCACGAGGGCGGGCCGTTCGATGACGCCGGCACCGTGGAGTTCGTGGCGATCTCGAAAGGCCCGCAGGGGCGCCAGGAGCAGCATGAGATCTCGCGCTTCGTGCGGGAGGACGGCAGCTGGTTCTACCTCGACGGCGAGGTCTGAACGGCCCTGTCGGCCGCTGGCTCTGTGTCCCCACGCGTATTACCGATCGGTGGCTGCAGGTCCCGGACAGCATTCGGCGCCGGTCGCGAGTGCGACCGGCGCCGAACGCCGAACACTGCGCAGGGCCGAGCGCCCGCGCGAGGGTCAGTCCTTCGCGGCGCGGACCTTCTCCTTGGCCTTCTGCTTCGCGGCCTTCGCCTTCTCGACCTCGTGATCCTTCCGGGCCTTCTCGCCCGCCTTCTTCGCTGCCTTCGCTGACGAGTCGTCGCCACCAGTCAGCGCGACCGCCGCAGCGATCCCTGCACCGATGAGGACCACGCCGATGACGCCGCCTGCGATCGCTACGGGGAGCGTTGCAGGGGACTTCCCGTCACCGGCTGCGGAAAAACCCTTCACAGCGCCGGTGATCTCGTTCTTCCAGCGTGTGACCGCGTTCTTCGGGTTCACGCGGTTGATCAGCTCGTCGATGTCGGACGCGAGGTTGTCCTGCCGGCGATATGCCTCGTCGCGCATCTCGTCCAGGTTCTTGTTCTTGGCCACCACTGCCTCCGGGGGTCGTCAGGGTCTGCTGTGCAGATCGTATCGCGGTCAGGGACGCTGCAGGCACCGTCAGCCCTTGGGACGGGCCAGGAAGTCGTCGGCGCCGCCGACCAGCTCGATGTGTCCGGTCTCGACATCCGCGCTCGCCATCTTCGCGATCTCGGCTGCGAACTCCTCGACGGAGTAGAGCTTCCCGGCCGCCTCTCGACGCGCCTCGAGCGCTCCGGGGCGTGCCCGGTCGAGCAGGGTCGCGGTGACGGTGCCCTCGATCATGTCCGCGGAGACCACCACGAAGGAGACCCCGGCGCCGGACATCTCCGGCAGCCGCTCGGTCAGCGCGGTCTCGCCTGCCCGCTTCGACCTCGCGACCTGCTCGTACTCGGGCATCGTCTCGACTTCGTCGATGAAGTGCGCCTGATGACTGGTCACGAAGACCACCCGACCGCCCTCGGGGAGGTGCTCGAGCCCGGCGGTCAGGGCCGCGGACTGGGCGTCGCGGTTCAGCCGCATCGCGTAGTCCTCACCGAGATCCTTCTCCATCCCGCCGGAGGCGTTCAGGACCAGCAGGTCCAGGCCGCCGAAGGTGTCGACCGCAGTCTGCATCAGGGTGCGCAGGCCCTCGGCCTCGGTGAGATCCGCGCCGACAGCGACCGCTTTGCCGCCCGCAGCCTCAATCTCGGCCACCACCTTGTTGGCGCGCGGCGCCTTCTGGCGGTAGTTGATGACGACGTTCGCACCGTCGGCGGCGAGCAGCTTCGCGGTGGCAGCACCGACTCCTCGGGACGAACCGGTGACGACGGCGGTCTTGCCTGCGAGGGCGCTCATGGATGCTCCTGGGATGTCGAGGTCTGGAAGACCACCCGAGCCTACCGGAGCATCACCGGGGGACAGTTAGGCTTGGTCCGCGCGCGAGTGGCGGAATTGGCAGACGCGCTGGATTTAGGTTCCAGTGCCCCAGGGCGTGAGGGTTCGAGTCCCTTCTCGCGCACGCATCAGCCCCGTGTTGAGGAGACAGCTTCATGACCCTGTTCGGACTCGTCCGCCATGGGCAGACGGACTACAACCTGAAGAACCTGTTCCAGGGGTCCTCCGACATCCCCCTGAACGCGACCGGGATCGCGCAGGCGCACGCCGCCTTCGACGAACTCCCGGCGGTGGACTGGGACGTGGTGATCACCTCACCGCTCCAGCGCGCCGAGCAGACCGGGCGGATCATCAGCGAGGACCACCACATCCCCTTCGGCGGCACCGACGCGCGCCTGGTAGAGATCGACTGGGGCGCCGCCGAGGGCCACCCCACCCACGAGATGGAGCAGGCCTATCCGGGACGCTCGTTCCCCGGGCGTGAGGACCATCAGGCGGTCGCCGACCGCGGATACGACGCCCTGGAAACACTCGAGGAGCGCTATCCGGGGCAGAAGGTGCTGGTCGTCGCCCATGGCACGCTGATCCGCTTCCTGCTCTCGGGGATCATCGAGCAGCCGCTGCCGTCGATCCCGAACGCGACACTGTCCCTGGTCGAGCTCGAGGACACGACCTGGCGGGTGCGGATGATCGCCGGCGCGGAGGTCGACCATGCGGTCCAGGTCGTCTCCCGTGCGCAGAACCCCCGCTTCCACGTCGAGAAGTCCCAGCTGGCCCCGGCGCAGATCGCCGCTGCCGCATCCCGGAGCACCACCGCAGAAGGAGACCCCGCATGAACAGCCGCACCGCCGTCGATTCCGAGGGGTCCTGGTTCGAGCCCGAGCAGGTGAGCGAGCTGCGTCGCCGCCTGCCGATCCCCTACGTCGACATCATCCCGGTGCGCACCGATGTGGACGGCTCCGTCGAGGAGATCGGCCTGCTGCTGCGTGCCTCCGGCACCGGGCAGATCGTGCGCGCGATCGTCTCCGGGCGGGTGCTCGTCCACGAGACGATCCGTGAGGCGATCGCCCGACATATCGAGAAGGACCTCGGGCCGATGGCCATGCCGCGGATCCCGGTCTCGCCCGTGCCCTTCACGGTCGCCGAGTACTTCCCCACCCCTGGGGTCTCGCCTTTCCATGATCCGCGTCAGCACGCGATCTCGCTGGCCTATGTGGTGCCGGTGGACGGGGAGACCGCGCCTCAGGAGGATGCTCTCGAGCTGGCCTGGTTCGGGGTCGACGAACTGCTCTCGGAGTCCTCGCCGCTGGAGGAGATGAACGGCGGCCGGGATCTGCTGATCCGGCGCGCGCTCGCCCACGTCGGCGCTGCCTGAGCGGCAGCACCCACTGCGAAGCGGCGGCACCGGAGCGCCGACCAGTCGACGAGCTGACGAGCTGACGAGCTGACGAGCTGACGAGCTGACGAGTTGACGACACCGCCCAATGCGACATCCCCGGCCCCGGAGGAACACCTCCCGGGCCGGGGATGTCGCACTCTCCGTGCTCTGACGGCTCAGCCCAGCAGCTGGGCGACGTGGCTCGCGAGGGCTCGGAAGGCCTTCCCGCGATGGGAGATCGCGTCCTTCTCCGCCGGGCTCAGCTGCGCCGACGAGCGCGTCTCACCCTCGGGCAGGAACAGCGGGTCGTAGCCGAAGCCGCCCTCGCCATGACGCTGCCCCAGCAGAGTCCCGCGCATCTCGCCGAGCTCGACGCTCTCGGTGCCGTCCGGCGCCACCAGCGCGGCCGCGCAGACGAACCGTGCCCCCCGATGCTGCTCGGGGACATCACCGAGCTGCGCGAGGAGCAGGTCGTTGTTCGCCTCGTCGTCTCCGTGCCGGCCGCTCCAGCGGGCGGAGAAGATGCCGGGGGCTCCGCCGAGCACGTCAACTGCGAGTCCGGAGTCGTCGGCGACCGCGAGCAGCCCGGTGGCCGCCGCTGCGGAGCGGGCCTTCAGCAGAGCGTTGCCCTCGAAGGTCACCGCGTCCTCGACCACATCGGGAAGATCGATGCCGGCCGAGGAGATGATCTGCTCGGGAGCGAGACCGGGTACCGCTGCGGCGAGGATCCGCTGCAGCTCGGCCAGCTTCTTCGCGTTGTGCGAGGCGAGGATGACCCGCGACCCGTCAGGGATCGCAGCGTGCGGTCCGCTCATCGCTGCTCGGCGAGGACGTCGCGCTGGATCTGTGCAAGCTGCGCGCAGCCGTCCGTGGCGAGATCCAGCAGTGCTCCCAGCTCGGTGCGGTCGAAGGGTGCGCCCTCGGCGGTGCCCTGCACCTCCACGAAGGAACCGGGGCCGGTGACCACGACGTTCATGTCGGTCTGCGCGGTGACATCCTCGCGGTACTCGAGGTCCAGCAGCGGTCGTCCCTCGACGATGCCGACGCTGATCGCGCTCACCGAGTCGGTGAGAACCTGCTTCGCCGCCGGCAATGCGGTGTGCTGCTTGCCCCACGTGATCGCATCGGCGAGCGCGACATACGCACCGGTGATCGCGGCAGTGCGGGTGCCGCCGTCGGCCTGGAGCACATCGCAGTCCAGCTGGATGGTGTTCTCCCCCAGGGCGTCGAGGTCGATGATCGCGCGCAGCGAGCGCCCGATCAGGCGGGAGATCTCGTGGGTGCGGCCGCCGATCTTGCCCTTGACGGATTCGCGGGGGGACCTGGTGTTGGTCGCGCGGGGCAGCATCGCGTACTCGGCGGTGACCCAGCCGGATCCGGAGCCCTGCTTCCAGCGCGGCACACCGGCGCTGAAGGAGGCGGTGCACAGCACGCGGGTGCGGCCGAACTCGATCAGGGCGCTGCCCTCGGCCTGGTCCAGCCAGCCGCGGGTGATGCGCACCTCGCGCAGCTGGTCGGGGGTGCGGCCGTCGACACGATCGCCGGCAGGGGTCTGGTTCGTAGAGCTCATGGAGCTCCTTCCTCGAAGTGGGGAGAGAGAATCAGCCTGATCAACAGCCATCGACAGTCGCTCGTCCTTCACAGCACGTCGATCAGGGATGCACCTCGAGGATATCCATCGGACGGACCACCGTGATCGGACCGGAGTGCACCGCGCGCGCCTCCGCGAGCGGGATCTCAGGATCCGTCCACGCGGGGATGTGGGTCAGGGCGAGATGCCGCACCCCCGCTCGAGCCGCGCTCTCCCCGGCGCGACGGCCGGTCAGGTGCACACCGGTGAAGCGGTCATCTCGTCCCTCGATGTACCCGGCCTCGCACAGGAAGAGGTCCGCGCCGTGCGCGAGCTCGTCGAGCGCGTCGCAGGCGTCGGTGTCGCCCGAGTAAACGAGCGTGCTGCCGCCGCCCGTGACCCGGAAGCCGTAGGCCTCGACCGGGTGGAGGACGGCGCGGGTCTCGAACTCCAGCGGGCCGATGGTGAAGCGATGGTGGTCCGTGAGCACATGGTGCTCGAAGGGTGCACAGTCCACGCCGTCGGGGATGTCACCGTCGCGACCCAGCACTGCGGAGATCCGCTCGGGCAGCGGCGCCGGGGCGAAGATCGGCAGCTTCCCCAGGTCGTTCCGCTCGTGATAGGCCCAGAACACCTCGAGGCCGGTGAGGTCGAGATAGTGGTCGGGATGCAGGTGGGAGACGACGACCGCGTCCAGTTCGGCGGGGTCGATGACGCTCTGCAGAGGGCCGAAGGCGCCGGAGCCAAGGTCCATCAGCACCCGCCAGAGACGGCCCTGTGCGTCCTCCTGCTCGATCAGGTAGCTGGACGCCGCCCCGTCGGGCCCGGCGAAGCTGCCGCTGCAGCCGATGATGTGGACCCTCATGCCTGCACCACCGGCAAGGAGGCGGTCACGTCGAAGGTGGGGCCCAGGAACCGGCGCGAGAGGCGGGCGAAGTGGGCACTGCCGTCCCCCGCTGCCGTCTGGGAGAACACGTGGCGGGGCGCGCGCTCGGTCTCCCGCAGCTGGTCCGAGGCACGCAGCTGCCGGTACACATCCAGCGCGGTCTCCTCCGCGGAGGAGACCAGGGTGACGTCCGGCCCCATGACGTAGCTGATCGGGCCGGCGAGCATCGGATAGTGGGTGCATCCAAGCACCAGGGTGTCCACGCCGGCCTCTCGCACCGGGGCCAGGTACCGCTCGGCGACCTCGATCACCTCTTTGCCGCTGACCACGCCGTTCTCGACGAACTCGACGAAGCGCGGGCAGGCCTGCGCTGTGAGGGTGAGATCGGGGGCGGCCGCGAAGGCGTCCCCGTAGGCACGGGAGGTGACGGTGCCCTGGGTGGCGATCACCCCGACCCGTCGGTTGCGGGTCGCGGCGACGGCGCGGCGCACGGCCGGCTGGATGACCTCGACCACGGGCACGTCGTACCGCTCTCGGGCATCGCGCAGCACGGCGGCGGAGGCGGTGTTGCAGGCGATGACGAGCATCTTCACGCCATGGCCCACGAGCTCGTCCATGATCTCCAGCGCGAGTGACCGGACCTCCGCGATGGGCCGCGGCCCGTACGGGCCGTGCGCGGTGTCGCCGATGTAGACCAGCTCCTCCTGTGGCAGCTGGTCGAGGACGGCGCGGGCGACGGTCAGCCCGCCCACCCCGGAGTCGAAGATCCCGATCGGCGCGTTGTTCATCCGGGCAAGGCTAATCTCGACAGCCGTCCATAGCAGTGACGGCACGCTCACTGCGTGCGGTTTCACAATTCGCGCACTGTCAGCCCAGGGCGCGGAGCGCCGTCAGTCCAGGGCGCGCAGCAGGCTCTCCTGCAGCCAGGAGAGCAGTTCGTAGACGGCGATCACGATGTCGGAGCTGACATGCTCCTCGTCGCCGGAGCGATCCGCCCCCTCGACCCGTTCTCCGATCTGCTGCAGCATCCGTACGGTGTCGAAGTCCCCGTCGCGCTGGAGATCCAGGCGATCGGCGAGGACGATCCTCACGTCGTTCAGGGCGCGCAGCATCGCCATCGCCCCTGCGTCGTCGAGCACGATCTCGCTGTGCCCGCCGCCGGTCGCATCCAGCACCTGCATCACCGTGCGGAGATCCGCGAGCTTCCCGTCGGCGAGGTCCTGCTGCCCCAGTCGGCGGTATTCCGCCGCGAGCTCCGGATCCTCCGAGGCTGCGGGGAACAGCCGCTTGACCGCTGAGTCCGACGGTTCTCGGGCGTCCCGGCCGGCGAACTCCGCTTCGAGCCGGCGCAGCGGGTCCTCGCTCTCGGCGGCTCGGCGCAGCACGTCACGCCCGGTATCGATTCCGAGATCGGCACGGATCAGGTCCGCCGTCTCCTGGGCGACCTGGGTGAGGATCGCCTTCTCCTCGCCGTCGAGCCTGCAGGCCAGACTGCCGTCGGCCCGGCGCCGGAATGCGTGCGCCATCAGTCCTCCCCCGCCTTCTCGAGCGTGGCCCGCAGACCGAAGGAATGCATGGCCTGGACGTCGGTCTCCACCCGCTCCCGGGAGCCGTGCGAGACGACCGCGCGGCCCTCCTCATGGACCTGCATCATCAGCTGCTCCGCCACCAGGCGCGAGTATCCGAAGTAGCGACGGAACACGAAGACCACGTAGCTCATGAGGTTCACGGGATCGTTCCAGACCACGGTGCGCCAGGGGCCATCCGCCTCGCTCATCACCTCCACGCCGGGAGAAAGAGCGGTGCGCGTCCCCGTCGCCGGGTCCGCCCTCGGCATCTCCACCGGCATGCACATTCCTCCTGAGCTCCGTCGTGCCTGCTGAGATCGAGACACAACAGGACGAGTCTACGGGGCGCGCCCCGCCTCTCGCAGACGCGGCACGCATTACCGTGGACACCGTGACTTCTGCCCTGCTCACCGACCTCTACGAGCTGACGATGCTGGAGGCCGCCCGTGAGGCCGGCACCGCCTCGCGGCGCTGCGTCTTCGAGGTGTTCACCCGTTCGCTCCCTGACGGGCGCCGCTACGGCGCGCTCGCGGGCACCGGGCGCGTGCTCGACGCGATCGCCGACTTCCGCTTCGATGATTCCGACCTGCGCTATCTGCGCAAGGCCGGCGTGCTGAAGGAGGAGACGCTCGCACACCTGTCGGACTACCGGTTCACCGGTGATGTCCACGGCTATGAGGAGGGCGAGCTCTACTTTCCTGGCTCGCCCGTGCTGCGCATCGAGGGCAGCTTCGAGAACGCGGTGCTGCTCGAGACCGTGGTGCTCTCGATCCTCAACCATGACAGCGGGGTCGCCTCCGCCGGCTCCCGCATGACCACCGCCGCCCGTGGCCGGCCCTGCATCGAGATGGGCGGGCGCCGAGTGCATGAGGACGGGGCGATCGCCGCGGCCCGCGCCGCGTACGTCGTCGGCTTCGCCTCCACCTCGAACCTCGCCGCAGGCGCCCACTACCGGATCCCCGTCGCCGGCACCGCCGCTCATGCCTTCACACTCCTGTTCGACACCGAGGAGGAGGCGTTCCGTGCCCAGCTCGCCTCCCAGGGCGTGGGGACGACGGTGCTCGTGGACACCTATGACGTGGAGACCGCGGTGCGCACCGCGGTCGAGCTGGCCGGGCCGCAGCTCGGTGCCGTGCGTCTGGATTCCGGCGACCTCGGCGAGCAGGCGGTGCAGGTACGTGCGCTGCTGGATTCCCTCGGCGCGACCGGCACCCGCATCACCGCGACCGGCGATCTCGACGAATACCGGGTCGAGGAGCTGAAGGACGCCCCACTGGACGGCTACGGCATCGGCACCCGCCTGGTCACCGGTGGCGGGCACCCCGCTCCCGGCTTCGTCTACAAGCTGGTCGAACGGGAAGATGCCGAGGGGCAGATGCAGCCCGTCGGGAAGCGATCCAGCGGCAAAGCCACCCTCGGCGCCGGCAAGGCCGCATACCGGATGCTGGTGGGCGAGCGCGCCCACGCCGAGCTGGTCCTGCCCGGTGAGGCGGAGGTCGCCGAGTTCGAACGCGAACTCACTGCGGAGCTGACCTCGGAGTCAGCGAATCCGGACTGGGCCCGCACCTCGCTGCGACCGCTGCAGAAGCCGCTGCTCCTGGGCGGCGAGCCGGTGGACGCCGCGAGGGCGCCCGATCGGGTCCAGGCGGCGCGGGCGCGCCACGCCACCTCCGTCGCCGAGCTCGGATTCTCCGCCGACGACGGGCCCGACGGACCGGTCGCGATCCCGACCCTCACCGATGGCACGGAGTCCGCGCGGATCCTGCGCTGAGCAGATCCAGCGCTGAGCAGATCCAGCGCCGTGCGGGTCGAGCGGCTCAGCGGCGGCCGACGAACCAGCCGCGCACGATCCCGATCCGTTCCTGGATCTGTTCGGCGCTGGCCTGGGCGACGGCTGGCCCGCCGCTGCGGCTGCGCAGCGTGTTGTGGACCGAGCCGTGCGGGGTGCCGGACTTCTTCGCCCAGGCGGAGACCAGGGCGCTGAGCTCCTTGCGCAGCTCCATCAGCTGCCGGTGGTCGACCACGCCGGGAGTGACCGGGGTGTTCGCCGTCCCGTTCTTCTGCCGGCGCGCCTGCTGCTGGGCCTGCTGCTGCTGGAGCACCTCACGCATCTGATCGGCGTCGAGCAGGCCCGGGATGCCCAGGAACTCCTGCTCGTCCTCGGAGCCGATCATGCCGCCGGCACCGTATTCGCCGCCGTCGAACAGCACCCGGTCGAAGGAGGCCTCGGACTCGAGCGCCTCGAAGGTCATCTCCAGCTGATCGCTCGTCTGCTCGGGACGGTTCGCCTGCTCGATGAGGCTCTCGTCGAGGCCGGTCTCCTCATCGCCGCCCTTGGGCCGACGATCGAGGACGTGGTCGCGCTCGGCCTCCATCTCGGCGGCGTGGCCCATCAGGATCGGGACCGTGGGCAGGAAGACGCTGGCCGTCTCGCCACGGGTCCGCGAGCGCACGAAGCGGCCCACGGCCTGGGCGAAGAACATCGGAGTGGAGGTCGAGGTGGCGTAGACGCCCACGGCCAGGCGCGGCACGTCCACGCCTTCGGAGACCATGCGCACCGCGACCATCCACCGGTCCTCGGAGGTGGAGAAGTCCTCGATGCGCTTCCCGGCGCCGACGTCGTCGGAGAGGACCACGGTGGGCGCCTGCCCGGTGATGTCCTGGAGCGTCGCGGCATAGGAGCGCGCGGCCTTCTGGTCAGTGGCGATCACGAGTCCACCGGCGTCGGGCACATGGCGCCGCACCTCGGTGAGGCGGCGATCGGCCGCGGAGAGCACCGACTGGATCCACTCCCCCTTGGGGTCCAGCGCTGTGCGCCAGGCCTGCTGGGTGATGTCCTTGGTCTCGAGCGCGCCGAGCTGGGCGGAGACCTCGTCACCGGTCTTGGTGCGCCAGTGCATCCGCCCCGAATAGGTCATGAACAGCACCGGGCGCACCACATGGTCGCGCAGCGCCTCGCCGTAGCCGTAGGTGTAGTCGGCCTTGGAGCGCAGGAAGCCCTCGCCGTCCTGCTCGTAGGTGACGAAGGGGATCTGTGAATCGTCCGAGCGGAAGGGGGTTCCCGTCAGCGCGAGCCGGCGGGTGGCCGGATCGAACGCATCCCGCACGCCGTCGCCCCAGGTGCGGGCGTCGCCCGCGTGGTGGATCTCGTCGAGGATCACCAGGGTGCGGTCGGCTTCCGTGCGGGCACGATGCAGTGCCGGGTGCATGCCGATCTGCGCATAGGTCACCGCGACGCCCTGGTAGTGGCTGCCGTGGGCGCCCTGGGCGTTGGAGAAGTTCGGGTCCAGCGAGATGCCCACGCGGGCGGCGGCATCAGCCCACTGGGTCTTCAGGTGCTCGGTCGGCGCGACCACCGTGATGCGGCGAACGGTGCCCTCGGCGAGGAGAGCGGCCGCGATCTGCAGTGCGAAGGTGGTCTTGCCGGCGCCGGGTGTCGCGACGGCCAGGAAATCCTTGGGGGCGCGGGCGCGGTACAGCTCGAGCGCCTCGGCCTGCCAGGCACGCAGCTTGGGGACGGTGCCCCAGGCGGCACGTTCGGGGTACGCGACGGGCAGCGATCGCGCGGCCGCCTCGGAGGGCTGGCGGGGATCGCTCGTGGAGAAAAGAGAAGGGGTACTCACAGCGTGGACCACCGTACCGCCGACGGGTGACGACCCGCCGACGGACGCGGTGTGAGGAAGGTCCGGCGCGCCCCCGGGCTCTGAAGAGCGCGCCTGGTCAGCAGCGCCTGGCGGGTCAGCGCCGCCCGCCGAAGAAGCCGCGGAAGCCGCCGCCCTTGCCGGAGCCGCCCTTGCCGTCGCCGCCGTCGTTCGGCTCGCGCATCCCCTCGTAGATCTCCTTGCACTCCGGGCACACCGGGTACTTCTGGGGGTCCCGGCCGGGCACCCACACCTTTCCGCACAGCGCGATCACGGGCGTGCCGCCGAGGGCGGCCTGGGTGACCTTGTCCTTGCGCACATAGTGCGCGAACCGGTCATGATCGCCGTCGTCGGTCTTCTGGTCCTGTTCCTGCAGCTGTCGGTCCAGCACCGCGGTGCTGCCGGGCGCCGCGCCCGGATCGTCGCTGTAGGGGTCCATCCGGGACGGGTCGGAGGTGGAGGACATGACTGCTCCCTGGCTAGGTGACGTGATGCCTCGATCGTACCGGCACCCTTCCCGACGGGCCGGTCCCACTCGGGTCCCCGTTGCCCTCCCGCCGTCCCCTCGATGCTCCGCGACGGCGTGACGGCCTCGCCTCCCCGATCGCTGGCCACGGGGCTGGAAGAATGCTGGCCATGGACGTCGCCGTCGATTTCATCCGCCGCCTGCCCTCGGAGATCCGACGGGTGGGTGGCTCGCTGGTGTGGCGGCTGGGCCTGCTGGCCCTGGCACTGCTGCTGAACATCGGCTTCTATCTGCCCTCGCTCCCGGAGGGAACCCCGGGCACCGACATGCCCGGCCTCGACAAGGCCGTGCATCTGCTGGTGTTCGCGCTGACCGTCTTCGCCGCGGGCCGGGTGCTGGCACCGCGGAAGCGGTTCCCGATGGGCTGGGTGGTGATCGTCGCCCTCGCGCATGCGGTGCTGATCGAGCTCGTGCAGCTGGTGGCGATGCCGGCGCGCAGCGGCGACGCCGCGGACGTCCTGTTCGATGTGGTCGGCATCGCGCTCGGGCTCGCCGTCTGGGTGGGGGAACGGGTGCTGCGACGAGCTGCCGCCCAGCACCAGGTGGACCCAGAGGACGAGCCTGCGGAGCTCAGCACGCGCTGACCCGCAGAGGTCGAACAGCAAGAACGGCGCGCACCGTCCGGTGCGCGCCGTTCTTGCTGCTCAGGTCCTGCTCTCAGCCTCTGTGCTCTTCGCTGAGCTCCTCCCGCTCGCACGCTCGCAGCACGTCGCTCAGCCTCTGTGCCCTTCACTGAGCTCCTCCCGCTCGCATGCTCGCAGCACGTCGCTCAGCCTTCGAGCGTGATCTCGTCGGCGTAGACGGCCGTCATCGCGCCGGTGATGGTGTCGACCGTTCCGGCCTCCTCGCGGGCCACCGTCTCAACGGCGCTCGCCACCGCCTTGGTCACGCCCTCGTGGAAGACGCTGGGCACGATGTAAGTGGGGTTGAGCTCGTCGGCGGAGACGACGTCGGCGAGGGCCTTGGCCGCCGCCAGCAGCATCCGGTCGCTGACCCGGGTGGCATGGGCGTCCAGCAGCCCTCGGAACACGCCGGGGAAGGCGAGGACATTGTTGATCTGGTTCGCGAAGTCGCTGCGACCGGTCGCGACCACCTCGGCGTGCTTGACCGCCTCGGCCGGATCGATCTCGGGGGTCGGATTCGCCATCGCGAACACGATCGAGCGCTCGGCCATGGTGGCGACGTCCTCGGCGGTGAGGATATTCCCGGCACTGACGCCGATGAACACATCCGCGTCGACCACCGCATCCCGGAGGGTGCCGGTGAGCTCTCGCGGGTTGGTGACCTCGGCGATCCAGGGCAGGCGCCCTTCGAGCTGCTCGCGGCCTTCATGGACGATGCCGTCGATGTCGGTGACCACGACGTCACGAGCACCGGCCGCACGCAGGAGGCGAAGGATGGCGGTGCCGGCCGCTCCCGCTCCGGAGAGCACGATGCGGGCCGTGGAGATGTCCTTCTCGACCACGCGCAGCGCGTTGCGCAGCGCGGCGACCACCACGATCGCGGTGCCGTGCTGGTCGTCGTGGAAGACGGGGATGTCGAGCTCGGCGCGCAGCCGATCCTCGATCTCGAAGCAGCGCGGGGCGGAGATGTCCTCGAGGTTGATGCCGGCGAAGACCGGCGCGATCGCCTTCACATGGGAGACGATGTCGTCCACCGAATGGGCGTCCAGGCAGATCGGGAACGCGTCGATGCCGGCGAAGCGCTTGAACAGCGCGGCCTTGCCCTCCATCACCGGCATCGCGGCGAGCGGGCCGAGGTCCCCGAGCCCCAGGATGGCGGAGCCGTCGGTGACCACGGCGACGGTGTTGCGCTTGATGGTCAGGCGCCGTGCATCCTCGGGATTCTCGGCGATCGCCTTGACCACGCGTGCCACACCCGGGGTATAGATCATCGAGAGGTCGTCACGGTGACGGATCGGGAGCTTGGACTCGACGGTGAGCTTCCCGCCGAGATGGGCGAGGAAGGTCCGATCGGAGACCTTGCCGAGCTCGACCCCCTCGATCCCGCGCAGCTCGTCCACGACCTCCATGGCATGGTCATGGCCCGCGGTGAGCACGGTGATGTCCGCGCGCATCCGCTCCGGCCCGGAGGCGGAGACGTCAAGGGCCGTGACGGTCCCGCCGCGTCTCTCGATGCGACTGGTGATGTCGCTGACGGCGGCAGAGCGGGCGGCGAACTCGAGACGGATCGTGATGGAGTAACTCACGGATGGCGACGGTGACATGAGGCACAGCCTAACGAGATCAGCGGCTCCGTAGGGACAGCACGCGGCATCAGAAGAAAGCGGAGCGTCGTGCAGTCGCACGATGGAGCGCCGCGACCCCACAGCCGTCCTGATCAGTACCCGCAGATGACCCGCACTGGCCCTGCGTTGCGTGCGTCACAACATCCGTGGGACCCTCGGGCATGACGTTCTGGGGGGCCGATACGGCAGAACTGGTGGCGCTCGCACGCCGGTTCAGGGATCACGACGGGCAGCTCACGGGGACTGCGGAGGCGCTGCAGAGTGCTGTCGCCGTCGTCGGCTGGGAGGGACCTGACGCCACCGACTTCCGTGAGCGCTGGGAGCAGTGCCGTCAGAAGCTGTCGCTGACGGCAGGCCATCTGGGCAGCGCGGCCGAGCATCTCGCACTCCAGGCAGCGCAGCAGGACGCCGCCTCCGATCCCGAGGGCCGTATCGATGCCGGGGACTACGGCGGGATGCTCGGAGGCGAGTTCCTGGACTGGTCGGACCTGATCAACGCCGGTGAGCGCGTCGGTGACATATGGCGCGACCGCATCGAGGCGGGCGATCCCGAGAGCTCTCTCGGGTCGCGGTACACCGTGGAGAATCCCCAGTGGGATCCTGCCGATGTCGACATCGATCAGAACGGCATCGAATCCTCGCTCGTGAACCAGGGATCCCTCGGCGACTGCTGGTATCTCGCAGCACTGATGGCAGTGCAGCAGACGGACCCGGGCCTCCTGGCCGAGAACATCAGCGGCGTCGGTGAGCCACCGGGTGCCGACGGCTGGGAGGTGCAGCTCTTCCTCGACGGCGAGTGGCAGGACGTCCCCGTCAGCCCCGAGGATCTCGGCGTCAACGGCACCATGGATGATGGAACCGGCGACCCCAGCTGGGCGACCATCTATGAGATGGCGATGATCAACGCGAATGATGGCCGGGCCTCGGCCGTCTCCGCGGACACCCCTGCCGCCGGCCTGGAGATGATCACCGGCGAGTCCGCACGGGAGTCAGACTCCATCGGGCAGCCCTCCTTCGACGAGTACAAGCAGGCGATCGATGAGGGCCGCCCGATCACGGTGATGACCGATCCGATGAAGCCGATCGGGCCGGCCCGCGACGACCTGGTGGCCGCGCACGTCTACCAGGTCTCCGGATACGACGAGGAGACCGGCGAGATCATCCTGACCAACCCTCACGGGCCGAACGGCTCGACCACCTACGAGGTGAGGATCGACCCTGACGATCCGATGTATGCCACCTCGATCTTCATGACCGGGATCGGTGAGTGAGCCGATGTGGACGCAGCATCTCATCCAGCAGTCGGGCCAGCTCACGCTCGGCACGCTCCGGGTAGGGGTCTTCCGCACTCTTGCCGACGAGGACGGGCCGTACGCGGTGCTGCGCCTGTCCGTATCCGGCGCAGAGCACGTCCAGGAGCTGACGATGCGTCCCGGTGACGCGACCGAGCTGGAGGGGATCGGTGATCTGCTGCTGCTGGTGGCCGAGCCCTCGACTCGGGAGCGCCGCGGATCGGTGCGCCTGGCACTGGCGAGCGCCCGCACCGGAACAGAAACCGGAACCAGAACCAGAACCGACGACGGTGCCGCCCATGGGTGAGCAGCGGTCGACATGCAGCCGGCTCCTCCCCCGCCGCGCCACCCTGCTCGCAGCGGTGCTGCTCGTGATCTCGGGATGCGGTGGCGGTGGCGGTGGCGACGCGATGCCTGCGGAGGAGGCGGTGGCGCAGTACGAGGTCGTAGCGGAGGACGTCCTCGAGGCGCTCACCACAGTGCGGCCGCTGGCCTGGGAGCGTGGCTCACAGGAGATCATCGAACCCGGCGCACAGGACTGCCGCTATCGGCCAGGGATATGGAAAGCGGACGACGTCCTCTACCCGGAGCCCGGCCAGGGCCGGGACTGGGACCCCTGGCGTGAGGCGCTCGACCCGGTGCTGGAGGAGCATGGATTCGAGGCCCTCGGGCGCGAGCAGAGCTCCGGCAGCGCCTATTGGCTGGAGAGCCAGGGACCGAACGGGTCGCGGCTGCAGCTCTACATCGACGGAGAGCTGCGCATCACCGATGTCCGGGTCGATGCCGAGCCATGCGAGGACGCCACCCTGGGCCTGTGACCACGGCTGGTGCCCCTGGGCCTGTGACCGAGGCCGGTGAGAACACCGTGTGCCGGTCATCTCCACCTGCGGTGGCGCGGGGCACCGGCGTCTCCACCCGCCGCGCCTCAGGCGGTGAAGGGCGTGACCTCGGAGGCGTAACGCTCCCAGATCTGGCGCGCCGCGGTGACCTGCTCCGCATAGCGCTCAGGGTGCGCGGAGGACTGCACCGTCTGTGCGGCGGCGCCCGGTTCCCAGCGCGTGACGTCAGGGATGACCTGGAGCAGGCCCGGCGCGTCGGTGTCCTCCGCGAGCCCGAGGAAGGCGTCCAGGGCGTGCTGCTTGTGACGCACCTGGTCATAGGTTCCCCAGCCCATCGAGGGACGCTGCTGGAACAGGCCGCCGGAATCCGCGTCCACGGCCGGCTCATAGTTGTACAGCCATGACTCGACGATCGCCGTGATCAGCGCGATGACGGCGACCTCCTCACCCAGTTCGTGACCCTTCACCGCGGCGATGATGAACTTCGCGTTGGCGAGCTGCCAGTCGTCCATCGCGTCCACGAGGAAGCCCTCACGGGTCTCAGGTCGGGTGAGGAACTCCTCGGTCCACTCGTCGGCGCCGATCGCCTTCTCCGCACCGGGCTCGACCGCGGAGGCAGGAGCGAGGACACCGAGGCCTGTCGTGGAGGCGAGGCCGAGGGTGCCGGCGGCGATGAGGCTGCGGCGAGAGAACGGGGCGGCGGTACGGACGGTGGTGGCAGATGCCATGAGGATGGGGGTCCTTCGTTCCGAGACGGTGGGCGATGCCCGGTCATCCCGAGCTGTGCCAAGGTAACGAAGCGATCACGGCGAGGGAAGGAGGCAGGTCACGTCTCCCCTTGCCTCCGGGGACGCGGAGCGTCCCGACTTGTGCGAGCCATGACCGAAGCACGCCCGGGGCCAGAGGTGCGAGCTGCGGGCGTCACCGCCGGTCATCACGCCACGAAAGGGAGCCAGCCTCATTCCGGCGCGCACGCCGTCGGCTCCCGCAGCCGGCGCGGGTAAAAACTTCGTCACGTGACCGCGCAGACACGCTCCGGGTGCCGTGCGCCACGCCAGCCACCGTGCCCGGCAGGCTCTGCTCTTGTCCGGCTCGGCTCTTGACCTGCTCGGCTCTTGACCTGCTCGGCTACCGCCGAGCCGGCGCTATGCCCATGACACCCCTGACCGACCTCAGGAGAGCTCGGCGATCGCCTTGCGGATCCGCTTGTCCGAGACCGTCTGCTTCGTGCCGAGCGTCTGGGCGAACAGGCTCACCCGGAATTCCTCGAGCAGCCAGTCGATCTCGCGGGCGGCGGGTTCGGCGCGGCGGCGGGCGGAGAGCTTCGCCCGCTGCGTCGCCCAGTGCTGCTGGAGATCTCCGATCTGCCAGGCGAGCTGCTCATCGCGTCGTGGGTTGCCGGGCAGCTTGTCCAGCCGGATCGAATCTGCTTCGAGGTACCGGCGCAGGTCCGGGAGGTGCGTGATGCCGGTGCGGGCGATGAACCCGTCACCCAGCAGCGAGGCGGCGTGCTCCCGGATCTGGGTGAGGTGGGAGAGCACAGCCAGCGATGGTGCCCGCGAGAGCTCCTTGTGCAGCTTCCCAGCGGTGGCGAGCGCCGCCGCCGCATCCTTCACCGCCTGGGCGGCGAGGGTGACGTGCTGAGTGCGCACACGATCCAGGAGGGCGTCGTACTCCGCCCGCGTGCGCACCACCGCCGTGCCCGCAAGGTGCACGGTCGCCGCCGTCGAGGCATCCGCGAGCAGCGCGGCGGTGGAGGCGTAGTCCGAGCCCGCGACGGCGAGCTTCGTCGGATTCGGCAGCGCGTTCAGGACCGCGCCGAGGTCGGCCCCGAGATCGCGGTCCAACAGGGCGATGACGCCCTCACGGTGGGCGAGTGCCTGCTCATCAGCGGTGGCGAGCACGGCGAGGTCCACCTGCCGCAGGCGGCCGTCCTCACCGCGGCGCGCCACCAGCGCCGGGTAGCCGGTGACCTTCAGCCCGCCGACGGTGGATTCCCGCAGCGCCGGCACGCCCTCGGCGGGGAAGCTCGGCAGATCCTTCTGGGCCAGGTCATCTGCTTGCGCGGAGACCGAGGCGTCGACGCGCTGCTTGAGCCGCCCCTTGAGCGTCTCGAGGTCGTCGCCGGTGCCGATCTGTCGGCCCTTGTCGTCGACCACGCGGAAATGCATCCGCAGATGCGGGGGCAGCTTCGCGAGGTCGAACTCGGGGCCGTACAGCGGGAGGTCGTCGGGGACCCCCGGCAGGGCGACCAGCTCGTCGGCGACGGCTTCGAGGAAGATCTCTCCGGCGTCCGGATCCTCGTCGTGGAGCGTCACGGCGACCGTCTTGGCTCGTTCCGGGGCGGGGACCAGGTGGCGGCGGATGGGCTTGGGCAGGGAGCGGATCAGCTCGGTGACCAGTTCCTCGCGCATGCCGGGCACGAGCCAGTCGAAGCCGCGCTTCTGAAGGCGGTTCAGCACGGCCAGCGGCACGGTCGCGGTGACGCCGTCGATGCCCTTCGCTCCCACGTCGCCGAAGGAGTAGCTCAGCGGCAGGGTGATGTCTCCCTGCACCCAGGTGTCGGGGAAGTCTGCGGCGATCGCCTCCGCCACGCTCTCGTCGGCCGCGAGCAGATCCTGCTCGGTGAGGGTGAGCAGGTCCGGGGTCTCGTGGCGCTGCGTCTTCCACCAGGTGTCGAAGTGTCGACCGGAGACCACGGTGGCAGGGATTCGCTGGTCGTAGAAGCTGAACAGCTGCTCGTCGGAGATCAGCAGATCGCGGCGACGGGTCTTCGCCTCGAGCTCCTCGAGCTCCTTGATCAGGGACCGGTTGTCGCGGAAGAAGTGGTGGCGGGTGCGCCAGTCCCCTTCGATCAGGGCGTTCTGGAGGAAGATCTCCCGGGCGGCCTCGGGATCGATGCGCCCGTAGCCCACGACGCGGTCGGCCACGATCGGCACCCCGAACAGGGAGACCTTCTCGTGCGCCATCGCGGAGGCCTGCTTCGAGGACCAGTGCGGGGCGGAGTGTGAGCGCTTGACCACATGGGAGCCGGTCTCCTCCGCCCAGGCCGGGTCGATCCGGGCGGCGGTACGGCCCCAGAGCCGGGAGGTCTCCACGAGCTCGGCGACCATCACGTAGTCGGGCCGTTTCTTGGACAGTGCCGAGCCGGGCCAGAGCGCGAAGCGGGCGCCGCGGGCGCCGGCATACTCCCGGGTGCGGTCATCCAGCAGGCCGACGTGGCTGAGGAGCCCGGCGAGCAGCGACTGGTGGATCGCCTGCGGGGAGGCGTCGTTGTCGTTGCGGGAGAGCTCAGCGTCTTTGGCCATGTCCTTGAGCTGGCTGTGCAGGTCCCACCATTCGCGGATCCGCAGGTAGTGCAGGTGCTCGGAGCGCACCTCGCGGCGGAAGGCGGAGTTCGACAAGGACTTGCGCCGTTCCTGGAGGTGGTTCCAGAGGTTGAGGTAGGCGAGGAAGTCGCTGGTCTCGTCCTCGAAGCGCTTGTGCTTCTCCTTGGCCTGCTGCTCCTGGCCCAGCGGTCGCTCACGCGGGTCCTGGATCGACATCGCGGCGACGATGATCAGCACCTCCCGCAGCGCACCAAGACGGTGCGCCTCGATCAGCATGCGCGCCATCCGCGGATCCAGCGGGAAGCGGGCGAGCGTGCGCCCCACGGGCGTGAGTCGGCGGCCGCCGGGCTCGCCCGGGGCGTCCTCGATCGCGCCCAGCTCGTCCAGCAGCCGCACCCCGTCGGTGATCGCGCGGGAGGCGGGCGGTTCGACGAAGGGGAAGGACTCCACGTCCCCGAGCCCCAGCGAGGTCATCAGCAGCACCACGGAGGCGAGCGAGGTGCGCAGGATCTCGGGTTCGGTGAACTCCTCGCGCCCCTCGAAATCCTCCTCGGAGAACAGCCGGATCGCGATGCCCGGGGCGGTGCGGCCCGAGCGGCCGGAGCGCTGGTCGGCGCTGGCCTGGGAGATGGGCTCGATGGGGAGGCGCTGCACCTTGGTGCGCTGGGAGTAGCGGGAGATGCGCGCCAGGCCGGAGTCGATCACATAGGTGATGCCGGGGACTGTCAGCGAGGTCTCGGCGACGTTCGTGGACAGGATGAGGCGGCGGTAGGTGCCGGCCTTCGGCGGGGAGAAGATCCTCTGCTGGTCCTGGGCGGAGAGCCGCCCGAACAGCGGGAGCACCTCGACCGGCAGCGCGGAACGACCCCGGGTGCCGCGATTGAGATGGGCGGTCAACGCCTCGGAGATCTCACGGATCTCGCGCTCGCCGGGGAGGAAGACGAGCATGTCACCGGGGCCCTCGGCCGCGAGCTCGTCGACCGCGTCGGTGATCGCCTGGGTGAGGTCACGTTCGACGGAGTGGATGTCCTCGAGCTCGTCGTCCTCCTCGACCTCCGGCTCGAGCACCAGGGGTCGATAACGGATCTCGACGGGGTAGGTGCGCCCGGAGACCTCGATGATCGGGGCTGGCCGCTTCTCACCCGAGGGCGAGGTGCTCGCGAAATGCTCGGCGAAGCGTTCGGGGTCGATCGTGGCCGAGGTGATGACGACCTTCAGATCCGGCCGCTGGGGCAGGATCTGGCGCAGATAGCCGAGGATCACGTCGATGTTCAGGGACCGCTCGTGGGCCTCATCGATGATGATCGCGTCATAGCGCTTCAGCAGCCGGTCACGGCCGATCTCCGCCAGCAGGATGCCATCGGTCATGAGCTTCAGCCGGGCATTGCGGCTGGTCTCGCGCGTGAAGCGGACCTGGAAGCCGACGGTCCCCTCCCCCAGCTTCTCACCGAGCTCGCTCGCGATGCGCTGGGCGACCGAGCGGGCGGCGATCCGGCGCGGCTGGGTGTGGCCGATGAGCTTCCCGCGCTTGCCGTAGCCGAGCTCGAGCAGCATCTTGGGGATCTGAGTGGTCTTGCCGGAGCCGGTGGCGCCGGCGACCACGACCACCTGGTGCTCGCGCAGCGCGTCCAGGATGTCTTCGCGCTGCTGGGAGACCGGGAGCTCCGCGGGATAGTTCAGGCGCAGCCCGGTGTCGGAGGCAGAGGCTGGCGTGGAGGCGGGCTCAGTGGCAGGCGCGGAGGCAGGCGTCGAAGAAGGCGTGGTCATGGCGGGCCCACTCTACGTGGCTCGGCCGCTGCGGGTCCCGGTGATTTCCCTCGACCGGGCGCCGACCGATATCTCGTGGACCGCTCAAGAGTGGTGATCCTGCGCGCAGGTGGCGGATGTGCCGAGGACTTGGCCCCGGCAGGGCTCCGCGCAAGGTAGACACAGCGCATGTCGATCATCCGTGGACGTCGCTCCGCCCGTGGCCTCGCGCGCGCACTCCTGCTCGTGCTGCTGGTCGTGGCGGTCGTGGTTGCGAGCGTCGTCTTCGGGGCGAGACGAGCTTCCCATGACGCATCTCCCATCACCTCGACCACGCAGTTCAGCGCCACGATGGACCGCATGGTCCCGGTGCTCGGAGAGCTCCTGGGGGCGATGGGCGTGCGCTCCCCCGCACATCTCGCCGCCAAGCTGGGCTCGATCCGTCCGGTTGCCCTCGCCCATCCCGCGTGGCCAGATGCCGACTATGCGCTGTTCTCTCCCGAGGACTCGGAGGGGCCCGAGGAACCGGCGCTCGGAGCGATCGTCTGGTCGTCATCCTCCCCGGCCCAAGACGACGCGGACCGGTCATGGTCCGCGCACTGCGTATTCCTGCAGATCGATCAGCAGGAAGCCCGGATCGCCTGGCAGGAGGTCCAGTGCCCGCAGGAGACCCCCGAACAGCCTCCGTCCGAGAGCTCTCCGGACGACCCCGCCGCCACCCTGGAGCGGCCGGAGCTGCGAACGGGCACAGCGTTCCGCTCCGCCGACAACACTTCTCACGGCTCGAGCAGCGACCCCATCCAGCGCGGTTTTCCGGCCAGCGGGCTCGTGCCGACCGATCGGCCGCCGACGACGGGCGACTGCGGACCGGAGGCCCTGGACGCGGTGCTCGACTCCGCCAGCGGCGCCGGCCCTGAGGACAGCGTCATCCTGCGGATCCAGAACGTCTCACCGAGCTCCTGCACCGTGCCGACGCTCTCCGGACTGAGAGTCGACCGTCAGGGCGAGCCCGTCGTCCCCTTCCTGACCCAGGCTGGGGCACCCCTCGACCTCGCTGCCTGGGAATCTGCCGCCACCTTCCTCTCGTTCCGTCCTCATCAGATCAGCCCCGACGGTGACGCCCTCACCCTCATGCTCGGTGGCAACTGGGTAGCGCTCGCAGATCCGAGTGACCTGACCCTCCGGGTGCGCGACGGCGATGAGATGACAGCCTCGCCCTGGCAGCACGCGGGATACGGGGTGCTCCTGGGGACCGATGAGAACTGGCGTGAGGACCTGGACATCGCACCGCCCTGCGCTCCGGAGCAGCTGGCGGTGACGGCCCGTCCCCGGTCCTCCTCAAGCGGAGACGAGGACGGGCTCCCTGATCCCACGCCGTTCACCGTCCTCAACATCAGCACAGCAGGTTGCAGGATCGAGTCAGGGACGCTCGCAGGGATCCCAGCAGTCCCAAGGCTGACCATCCCGTCTACGGTGCTGCTTCAGAGCGGCCACAGCCTCGATCTGTTCGGGCCTGACAGCGCACCGAACCTCACCGGCCAGTTGATCGTCGACGGCGTCACGCACCCGGTGGCCCCTCTGCAGACTCCCTGATTCGGGGCCGACTCCCTCACAAGATGCGGCCGCGATCCGCGGCCAGGAGAACCACGACGTCCCACCCCCACGATTCAGTCGTGGCTCCCACCCCCACGATTCAGTCGGGGCACAGCTCGGGGCACAGCGTTGTGGAGGAAACGTTCTCCAGGCCGTTGACCAGCAGGATGTGCATGGACAGGACGGCGCTCGCATCGTAAGAGGCATGCTCCGCCCATGAGCGCCACGAGCACAGCCCCTCCCCCGCACGGGCCCTTCTGCCAGGGGCGGGCACCACACCGATCGCGCTGCGGAAGCGACGCGCGATGATCCGCACACTCGTTCTCTGGCCCGGTCCCTCCCCGGCAGACTCTGCCTCCGCGTGCCACGAGTATTCCTCCAAGATGATCAGCCATGGCATCTCCTGGTACCGCCATGGCACCCTTCCGAGCCAGGACCCCGAGGTCTTGGATTTCTGTCGGGCGGCGGTGAAGAGTCTCAGGGCGTCGTCGGCCGGCCGGGAGAGCCCCTGGGAGGTGCCCGGGGAGTACGGGACGCTCTGGGGTGAGGTCCTCACCGTCGAGTTCGATGGTCCGCAGCCGGCGGCTGTCGCCACAGTGGCGCGCCTCGCCCACGAGCACGGGCTGGTCCTCTTCGATCTGCCTGCACACCGGGTGCTGACCACTGCGGATATCACGACCACCTTCGGCGTGCCGATGATCCCCGCCGCTGCGCCCAGGTCCTTCTTCGAGCTGATGATGGAGTGCAGACAGCGCTGGAGGTGCGTCGATGAACTGCGAGTGCTCGGGTCGGAGCTGATGAACTGCACCTTGCCGGTGGATCCCTCCCTGGTGACACCGATCCAGGAGGAGCTCGAAGTCTTCGAGGAGGTCCTGGACCTGCTCGGGTGCTATGACCTGGAGGACCTCAAGGAGCGACTCGAGGAGCTGATCCATGCGACCGCGGAGGACGACGTGTGGCGGTGAGGTGCGCCGAACGCGGGCCAGAAATATTCGGGAAGCTGACGGCGCCCGGCCTCAGCGTGATAGCAAACTGTGCCCGGCGGCGCCCAGGCTGTGCGTCGGCGGATAGGCGCTGACCAGTGCGAGAGCCATCCGGGTCCCCCACGCCCACGCCCTGGACACCAGCGCATCCCAGATCGCATCATCGTCGATCCCGGTCCAGGCGGCCGTCTCGCGGTAATCCTCCAGCACCGTGGTCGACGGCACGTGCAGCAGCAGGCCTCCCAGGTCGCTCGCCGGATCACCGCGGGTGGTATCGCCCCAGTCGATCAGTGAGGCCCGTCCTCCTGTTCCAGGCAGGGGGACGACGACGTTCCCGGGGTGCGGGTCCCCGTGCAGCAGCAGCTCCCGGCCTTCCCAGGGAGCTGCGGCCAGTCCGGTGCTCCACCGAACCTCTGCCCGCTCACGCACGGCGTCCGGCAGGTCTGCACGGTCGAGATCAGCGGCGAACGCCGTGATCCGTTCCGCGAGCGGGACGCCTCGCGCCGGGTTCCGACCGACCTCCGGCGCGGGCCCGGAATGGATCGTGGCGAGCATCCGAGCGAGGTCCTGTGCGACCAGTTCGCGGATCATCTGGGGCGCCTCATCCGCGGTGCTGCCGTCGATCCACAGCGCCAGCACGGCATCGTCGGCAGTGGCCAGGATGATCGGCAGCCCCATCGGCAGCGGGATCCCGAGCCCGCGCAGGCGTCGCAGCACCGTCACCTCGCGGCCCAGCAGCGCCCGAGCGGACTCCCGCCGTGCGACTCTCAGCACCAGCGGACGACCCTCCAGCTGACCCACCGGCCACAGCGCGTTGTCCCAGCCCTCGCCCCGCGGGGCACGCCCGATCGTCCAGTCGATCCGCTCGAGCTGGAACCCCTCTTCGGGGCGCAGCCGCGCGCACAGCAGCTCGACGCGCCGCAGATCCACGGGCAGGTCGGCTGGTGGCAGGAAGGGAGCCGTACGCGGCAGGCTGGTCATCCGGCCACCGTACGGTGGCCAGGCATCGTCGGCAACGATCTCGACCTCTCCGGCGGGGCGCGCCTGCCTCCGGGGCAATCCCAGACAACTGCTGCAGGTCGAACGGTTCGATGGCTACCGTGGGCCTCCTGCGGCCGTTCGGCATCCGCCATCGACCGCCACATCCCTGCAACGACCCGGAGGTCCCCTCGTGGCCCGAATCGGAATCCAGCTGATGATGCTCAAGGACCACGTCCGTGACCAGGGCATCGGCCCGGTCCTGGAGCGTGTGAAGGAGACCGGCTTCGAGGTGGTGGAGGTCTCCCAGATCCCGATGACCGAGGAGAACGTCGCCGGCATGGAAGCCGCGCGGGCGCGCCTGGGCATCGAGGTCGCCGCGATCTCCGCCAAGACCACGGTCCCGTCGGGCAGCGACGAGCTCAGCCTCGCAGAGGATTTCGACCTCCATGTCGAGCATGCCCGGCGCCTGCGCACCACGATGATCCGGATCGGCATGATGCCGATGACGGCGCTGCGCTCGCCGGAGGCGTTCGATGACTTCGCCGCCGAGGTCGACGGCTATGCCCAGCGCCTCGCCGAGCACGGGATCAGCCTCAGCTACCACAACCACCACATCGAGTTCGCGAAGCGTGAGGGCATCACCCTCCTGGACCGGCTGCGCCAGCGCGCTCCCCATCTGCGCTTCGAGATCGACTGTCACTGGGTCCAGCGCGGTGGGCAGGATCCCGAGCGCACCTTGCGGGCTTTCGCCGGGGTGCTGGATCTGGTGCATCTCAAGGACTACCGCATCGCGATGCCGTCGGCGGAGATCCTCGATGCCCGAGAGTCCGGAGACGCCGAGACCTTCTCCCGCTTCTGGCTCGGGGACATCGTGCAGTACGCCGAGGTCGGTGAGGGCACCCTGGACTGGACACCGGTCATCGAGCAGGCCATCGCCTCCGGCGCACAGCATCTGCTCATCGAGCAGGACCAGACCTACGGGCGCGATATCTGGGAGTCACTGGCGATGAGCCGGCGACACCTGGTCTCGCTGGGCTTCGAATCACTCATCACCACAGGAGGACAGCGATGACCGAGCAGGTTCCACTCTCGAGCAGGGTCAAGCAGATCATCGAGGTCGACGGGCTGCAGTTCCGCGACCTCGACGGCGACGGCGCACTCACCCCCTTCGAGGACTGGCGGCTGAGCCCCGCTGAGCGCGCCAAGGACCTCGCGGCGCGGATGTCCCCGGACGAGAAGCTCGGCCTGATGGTCATCACTTCCCGGCCGATGGGCATCTCTCAGCACAACAAGGACTTCACCAGCCACGACGGCGTGCTCGATGAGCAGTACCTGCCGATCAAAGTCGACCCTCACACCAGCGCCGGCATCCCCTTCGAGGGGACCACGCAGATGATCGCGGAGCTGAACATCCGTCACTTCATCATGCGCGAGGAGCCCACCGGATCCCGCATCGCGACCTGGATCAACACCATGAACGAGGTGGCGGAGGAGTCCCGCTGGGGCATCCCGGTGATCGTCGCTGCGAACTCGAAGAACGAGGCCGGCGCCTTCAAGATGGGCGGCACTCCCGAGGACCAGCCGTTCACGGAGTGGCCGGGCACCCTGGGCCTGGCAGCGACCGGCTCGCTCGAGGTGATCGAGTCCTTCGCGGAGCATTCCCGCGCCGAGTGGCGCGCCTCAGGCCTGCGCAAGGGCTATATGTACATGGCCGATGTGTTCACCGACCCGCGCTGGTTCCGCGGCCAGGGCACCCTCGGCGAGGACCCCGAGTTCGTCGGCCAGGCGATCGGGGCGCTGGTGCGTGGATTCCAGGGCAAGGACGGGCTCTCGGCCAATGGGGTGGCGCTGACCACCAAGCACTTCCCCGGCGGCGGCTCTCGCGAGAACGGTACCGATCCGCACTATGCGGAGGGCCGGTTCAACATCTACCCCACGCCCGGGTCGCTCGAGGAATACCACCTGCCGCCGTTCCAGGCGGCGCTCGACGCCGGGACCTCCTCGATCATGCCGTACTACGCGATCCCGTCGGAGGAGAAGTCCTCGACCCCGCAGGGACGGGTCACGGAGTTCGAGCAGGTCGGCTTCGCGTTCAACCACGAGATCCTGAACCTGCTGCGCGAGATGGGTCATCGCGGCTACATCAACTCCGATTCGGGCGTGCTCTCGAAGATGGCCTGGGGCGTCGAGGAGCTCACCACTGCGGAACGGGTGGGCGCCGCCGTCATGGCCGGCACCGATATGTTCGCCGACACCAATGATGTCGCCGCCGTGCGCGGGGCATACGTCAAGGGGCTGTTCACCTCGGAACGGCTCGACGAGGCCGCGGCCCTGCTGCTCGAGGAGCTGTTCGCCCTGGGCCTGTTCGAGAACCCGTACGTGGACCCCGAGGAAGCGGATCGGGTGGTGCAGAATGCCGAGGCCCGCGCCGCGGCCGAGGACGCGCACCGCAGGTCCGTGGTGCTCGCCAAGAACCATGACGGGGCGCTGCCGCTGACCGAGGAGACCCTGGCCGGCAAGCGAGTGTATGTGGAGCTGTTCGCGACCCGCCTGACCGTCAAGGAGCTCGACGCGCTGCGCCGCCGCCTCGCCGCCGCGCATCCCGGGATCTCCTTCACCACCGACTACCACGACGCGGACGTGGCGATCCTGCTGCTGCGCCCGTTCATCGGCTCGTACTTCGAGTTCGTGGGGATCGGCGACCTCGGCATCGATGACCACTCGCATGTGGACATCGAGAAGGTCCGTGACATCCGCAAGCACGTGGACACGATGGTGGTGGGCCTGAACACCCTGTTCCCCTGGCTGCTCGACGGCATCGAGCCGCTCGCCGACGGCCTGCTGATGGGCTTCGAGACCGACTACGGGATCATGGTCGAGGCGATCCTCGGCGGGTTCTCCCCCACCGGGAAGCTGCCGATCACCTTCCCGATCGACGCCGCCGCGATCGCGGTCGACGAGAACGGTCATTGCGCCTCACCGAATGACGTCCCGGGTTTCGCCAAGGAGCAGCACATGGACGGGCGTCCGTATGTGTACGTCGATGCCGACGGCAACCGCTACGAGCTCGGACACGGCCTGACGTACAGCGGCTGAGCAGATGGTGCGCGCTGGCAGGGCCGACGGTGCGCACCATCGCTGGTGGCGCGCACCATGGCCGGTGGCGAGCAGCATGGCCGGTGGCGCACACCATGGCCGGCGGCGCTCCGGTGCGCAGACCGCGCCCCCGGGGGCCGACAGCATGCCCCGGTCGTCGGCCCGCGGTCCGCTCGGACGGCAACAGAAAAAGGCCCCCTCCCCCGCGCTCTCGCGCAGGTGAGGGGGCCTTTCGTAGTGAGTGCAATGGTGGAGCCGGCGGGAATCGAACCCGCGTCCGATAGTGCGGAGCCAGGGCTTCTCCGGGCGCAGTCCGTATTGACGTTTTCTCAGTCCCGACGTTCGCACGGACACGACGTCGACAGACTCAGTCACTCTGAGGTGTTCATCCTTCCCCGATGACGAGGGTCGGCAGCAGTGGCTTCTTAGATGATGGAACGATCCGGGTCAGAAGCACGCCCGGGGTTCCAGACTGCTAACGCTGATCAGGCAGCGAGAGCGAAGTCAGTGCGCTTAGGTTCGGCACTTATTGGTTTCCAGAGAACGTTTACGAGATGACTCTGGCTTCTCGGCCCGCTTCCCCTTGCTGGACAACTACCGTCGAAACCGATCGGCCCCCAGCGTGGGTATGCAGCACAGATATCGACGGCCCCTCAGGGCCGTCCTTGCACTCACTCTTCTGTTGTCAAACACCCACTGACGACGGGTCTCCCCGTGCGTCGTGGTCCCACTCTACCGCGCCCGGCCGTGGTTCTGAAGCGAATATCCCTCAGCTCACGGCGAAGCCCGTCGGCCTGGACCCCGTACGGTCCCGGCCGCGATGATGGGGCGGTGAGCGGTTTCGAGGCAGCAGACGTCCAGGTCCGGATCGATGACGACAGCCTGCGGGAGGTGGTCTCCGATCCGGCGACGCTGGCCGAGTGGTGTGCGGTCCATCCGCGGGATCCTCGTACCGTCGCCTATCTGAGGATGCTCGGACGGCTTGACGAGGCCGCGATCGCCGGCCGCGCAGCCCTCGAGGACAGCGGTCTCTCACCGGTGATGCGGGCCGTGCGCCGGGCGCGCTACGCCCATGTGCTGCAGTGGCAGGGGGCGTTCCTCGCCGCCGAGGAACAGCTGGATCTGGCCGCGGAGGAGACCGGGCTCGAGGATCCCACGTCACCGTCATCCCTGTCGGTGCTGGCCGCCGTCTTCCAGCATCGTGCGAAGTGCCGGTTCGAGCACGCGCTGGCGGAGCATGGCGCCGGACGCACCCAGGCCGCCGCACGGACGTGGGACCTCGCCCTGGAGGATGCACGGCGAGCGCTGTACATGCGCGAGCACCTGGGAGTCGCTGACGAGGGTGTCATCAGCTCGAGCAGGCAGACGGTCGCCCGGCTGGAGCGACGGGACTTGGACAGCTGACAGGATCTGGAGGGCTGACCGCCCAGCCGAGCTGACAGCACCGCCGGCCCGCACCGCTCGAGTCTGGTTGCGGCTCTGCGGCTGCTCGGTTCAGGCGATCTCGCGCTGGCGCATGGCGCGCTGTGCCTCGCGCAGATCCTGCTTCTCCCGCAGGGTCTGGCGCTTGTCCCATTCCTTCTTGCCGCGGCCCAGGCCGATCACGACCTTCGCATGCGAGCCCAGGAAGTACATCTCCATCGGAACGATGGTGAAGCCCTTCTCCCGTGACTTGCTGGCGAGCTTCTCGATCTCCTGCTTGTGGAGCAGGAGCTTGCGCTTGCGGCGGGCGGCATGGTTGGTCCAGGTGCCCTTGACGTAGGGAGCGATGTGGGCGTTGTCCATCCACACCTCACCGCCCTCGATGTAGCAGTAGCCATCGATCAGGGATGCTCCACGATCGCGCAGCGACTTCACCTCGGTACCGGTCAGGACGATGCCTGCTTCCCAGGTCTGGTCGATGTAGTAGTCGTGGGTGGCCCGCTTGTTCGAGGCGATGCGCTTCTTCGGGGGGCCTTCCTCCGCAGCGGCCTTCTTCGCCGCAGCCTTCTTCGCCGCCATCGGGGGGTCCCTCCTGCCATTCGTCGTGGTCTGTGCGTGCTCCGGCCACCCCTGGCGACCGGACACCCCAGCTTACGCGGTGGTCATCGCCGGTCGCGAACGCTTTTCGCAGGCAGCGGACACCGCTGACACCGTCCGTGGCCCTCCCGTGAGCCCGTGAGCCCGTGAGCCCGTGAGCGGGCGCCGGGGCTCAGAGGTACTTGCCGGGGTTGACGGCGTTCCCGTCCTCGTGGATCTCGAAGTGGAGGTGGCAGCCGGTCGAGGAGCCGCTGTTGCCCACATAGCCGACGGTGGTCCCGGCAGAGACCTGCGCACCGACCGGCTGGGCGTAGCCCTGCAGATGGTGGTAGGAGCTGGTGATCAGGCGCCCGTTGTGGATGCCATGGCTGAGGATGATCTTGTTGCCGGCGCCGCTGTTGTAGGTCCTGGCGATGACGCGGCCGGAGTGAGTTGCTCCCACCGGGACTCCGCAGGCCGCCGGGAAGTCGACCCCGGCATGGAGTTTCCGGGTGCCGTAGATCGGGTGCACGCGCCAGCCGAAGTTCGAGTTCAGCCGGGCGTTGACGGGATAGATCCAGCCGCCGCCGGTGTCCGCCGAGCTGCTCGAGGAGCCTCCCCCGCCGCTGCTGCCGCTACCGCTGCTGCTCTGCTTCTCGCGCTCCCGCTGGGCCCGCTCCTCCTTCTCCCGCTCCTGCTGGGCGAGCTTCTCGATCTCCCCGTCCAGGGTGGTGCTGCGGGTCTCCAGGGTGGTGGTGTCACCCTCATACTTCGTCTTCTGCTCCTCGAGGGTGTCCCGCTGGGTCTTCTGCGTCTCATAGAGCGCATCGAGATCGATCTTCGCCTGAGACGCCACTTCCTCGGCGGTCTTGGTCCGTTCGACGGCTTTCTCGGCGTCGATCTTGAGCTGCTTGATCTCCTCGCGCACAGCGGTGAGGCGCTCGGCGGAGTTCTCCGTCACCACCTGATCCGTGCGGAGGGTGTCGAGCCGGGTGCCCTGGGAGGCCATGGTGATCCGGTAGTTCATCGACCGGTCCACGGCATCCTGCGGGGACTGGTTGCCGAGGTAGATCGTGGAGGGGTTCGGTATGCCGCCGCCCTTGTAGGCGGTCAGCGCCACGGTGGCGAGCTCGCCGCCGCTGCGCTCCACCTCCTCTTTCCCTTCCTCGACCTCTCCCGAGAGGCGCTGCTCCTCCTTCTGCGCGGTGGTCAGGCGTTCCCCGATGATGCGGTCATCCTCGCGCGCTTCCTCGAGCTCGGCCTGGGCGAGCTCGAGGTCTTCCTGCGCCTGCGGGATCAGCAGCTCGGTCTCGGCGAGCGCGAGGTAGGTCTCGGCGAGCTCGGTGTTGACATCGTTCAGCTCGATCCGGAGGTCCTCGAGCTTCTGATCGATCACGGAGCGCTCGGCGATCTTGTCTTCCTTGGTGCCCTCGGCCGAGGCTGGGGAGACCGGCATCATCAGCATCGGCAGCACCATCAGGGCTGCGGCGAGCATGCAGAGGGGGCGGCGCAGGATGCTCTGGGACATGCTCACACCTTCAGATAGCGATTGAGGGAGACCACCGAGGAGGCGATCGAGAGCGCGGCTCCCAGCACGATCAGGAGAGGCGCGGCCCAGACCAGATCGGCGGGGCCGACGGTGATGAGCTGCTCGCCGAGGGTGGGTGCGAGCCAGCCCTGGACGATGTAGTGCAATCCCAACCAGAGCATGCCGGAGGCGATGACGCCACCGATGATCGCCGCGACCGCGCCTTCGAGCAGGAATGGGAGGCGGATGAAGAGGTTCGAGGCACCGACCAGGCGCATGATCGCGATCTCTCGACGGCGGCCCGCGACGGACATCCGGATCGTGGTCGCGACCAGCAGCAGGGCCGCGATCAGCATCAGCACGGCGAGGCCAAGGGCGAACATCGTGGACTGGTTCAGCACGTCGATGAAGGGCGCGAAGGCCCCGAGCAGATCCGTGACCTCGTCCACCCCGTCCCGGCCTTGGAAGAACTCGACCACGGCCGCGGAGTCGTCGGCGTTCTCGAGGGTGATGTGGAAGGAGACCGGCATGTCCGCGGCGGTGAAGTTCGAGACGAAGCTCTCCCCGGCGAACTGCTCCTGGTAGATCGCGAGGGCTTCGTCCTGGGAGCGCTCGGTATAGGAGGCGACATACGGGGAGAGCACATCGCCCTCGAGCGCCTCGCGCACGGAGTCGATCTGGGCATCGGTCGCCGCACCGCCGGCACAGGAGGCAGCAGTGGAATGGGGGGAGCATAGGAAGATCGTCACCTGGGACTGCTCGACCAGGGTCGACTTCATGTCCATGATCTGCTTCTGCATCAGCGCGCCGGTGCCGACGAAGGTCAGCGAGACCGCGGTGACGATCACGACGGAGATGACCATGGCGATGTTCCGCCACAGACCGGTGAGGATCTCCCCGAGGATGTACCGCGCCCTCATCGGAGGTCCTCCTCGTCGTCCTCGGCGAAGGGGTCCTCGTCCTGGGCCCGCAGTGCTTCGCGCTCGTCGATCAGCTCCTCCTCGAGGATGTCCTCGGCAGGGGTCTGCGTCTCGGGGGTGTCACTCTCCGCGACGGTCTGAGTCGCAGGAGTCTGTTCCGGGGCCCCGTCCCAGTCGGCCACCAGGTCGGCGTCCTCCAGCGGATGCTCCTCGCGGTAGGACGAGTCGTCGGGAAGATTCCCCGAGATGACGCTCACCGGCGCCGGGGTCTCGTACCCTCCGCCTTCCTCGTCACGCACTACCTGGCCGCCGACCATCTCGACCACTCGGCGCTGCATCCGGTCCACGGCTGTCCGGTCGTGGGTGGCCATCACCACTGTGGTGCCGCGCTCGTTGATCTCGGCCAGGAGGTCCAGGATCCCCTCGGCGGTGGAGGGGTCGAGGTTGCCGGTGGGTTCGTCGGCCAGCAGGATCGAGGGCCGGTTGACGTAGGCCCGCGCGATCGCGACGCGCTGCTGCTCACCGCCGGAGAGCTCATGAGGCAGTCGCCTGCCCTTGTCCTCCAGGCCCACCATCTCGAGCATCTCGGGCACCAGGCGGCGCACCACCTTGCGGGGCGTGCCGATCACGGCGAGCGCGAACTCGATGTTCTGGTAGGCCGTCTTGGAGGGCAGCAGGCGGAAGTCCTGGAACACCATGCCGATGTCGCGGCGCAGCGAGGGGACCTTCCACGATGGGATGCGGGAGAGGTCCTTGCCCGCCACGTAGACCGTGCCGCGGGTCGGTGCGACCTCTTTGAGCACCATGCGCATCAGAGTGGATTTCCCGGAGCCGGAAGCTCCCACGAGGAACACGAATTCCCCGCGGGTGAATTCGATGTCGAGATTCTCCACGGCGGGGTGCTGTCCACGCATGTACGTCTTGGTGACGTCGTCGAAGCGGATCACTGGTGCCTGTCACATCTGGGGGAAGTCGTGCTCCTCCAGCGTAGGGGCGCAGGGACCGGAATCGACGAAGGTGCGGACAGCATCCTGGTCAAAACCTGGTCAAGTGTGGGTGCCTCTGGTCACGCTCGGGCATTCGATCATTCCGGTGCTTGATCGCTCAGGGACTCGATCGCCCCTGTGCCCGAGCACTCAGGCGCTCAATCGTCCCGGTGCCGGAGCACTCAGGCGCAGGCGCTCGATCGTCCCGGCGCCGGAGCGCGTGGCATCCGTTCGCTCAGGCGCTCAGCTGTGGGACTTGTTCTGCTCGGCACGCCAGCGGATGCCGGCATCGATGAACTCATCGATCTCGCCGTCGAACACGGAGGAGGGGTTGCCCTCCTGGTATTCGGTGCGAAGGTCCTTGACCATCTGATACGGGTTCAGCACGTAGGAGCGCATCTGGTCGCCCCAGCTCGCCTTCACATCGCCCGCGAGCTCCTTGCGCTCGGCGGCCTCCTCGGCCTTCTTGAGCAGCAGGAGGCGGGACTGCATGACGCGCAGCGCCGCAGCTCGGTTCTGGATCTGCGACTTCTCGTCCTGCATGGAGACCACGGTGCCGGTGGGCAGGTGGGTCATGCGCACAGCGGAGTCCGTGGTGTTCACGGACTGGCCGCCGGGGCCGGAGGAGCGGAACACGTCGACCTTGAGGTCGTTCTCAGGGATCTCGATCGCGTCGGTGGACTCGATCAGCGGGATCACCTCGACCGCGGCGAAGGAGGTCTGGCGGCGGCCCTGGTTGTCGAAGGGGCTGATGCGCACCAGGCGGTGGGTGCCGCCCTCGACCGAGAGGGTGCCATAGGCGTAGGGCGCGGAGATCTGGAAGGTGACCGACTTCAGCCCGGCCTCCTCCGCGTAGGAGGTGTCCATGACCTTGGAGGCATGGCCGTGGCGCTCTGCCCAGCGCAGGTACATGCGCATGAGCATCTCGGCGAAGTCCGCGGCGTCGACACCGCCGGCGCCGGCGCGGATGGTGACCACCGCGTCCCGCTCGTCGTACTCGCCGGCGAGCAGCGTGCGGACCTCGAGCTCGTCGAGGGTCTTGTGAATGCTGACCAGCTCGTTCTCCGCCTCGTGGAGGGTGTCGGCGTCGTCCTCCTCAGCGGCGAGCTCCACCATCACCTCGAGGTCCTCGATGCGGGAGGAGAGCTCGCTGATGCGGCGCCGCTCGGACTGCGCGTGCGAGAGCGCGGAGCTGACCTTCTGGGCATTGTCGACGTCGTCCCACAGGTCCTGCGCGGACGCCTGCTGCTCGAGGTCGACGATCTTCGCGTCGAGCGCGTCGATGTCCGTCACCTGCTCGATGGAGGACAGGGTCGAGCGGAGCTGGGGGATCTCTACGGAGAAGTCGATGGAAGCCACGACGTCGGAGTCTACGGCAGGGGGCTGGACATGCTGCCCGATGTGCGGCAGATGGTGCTTGCTATATGGCGGCGGCCCGGCGCCTGGGGACGCTCAGTCGCGGGACGACGAGGTTCGCTCCCCCGCCCCTGCCAGCCAGATGCCGAGGTCGCGCCCCACCTCGGCAAGCAGCTCTTCACCGTCCTCGAGAGCACGCTGGAGCGAGCCGGCCCGCGACGTGAGATCCCACGCCTCGAGGATTCCGGCGTCGCGGAGCTGCTCCGGGCTGAGGGTGATCGCGCCGGCCACCGCGGCGACGTCGAGGCCGCGCTCCCGGGCACGGCGGGCGACCTCGGCCGGGCCCTTGCCGTGCAGCGTCTGGGCATCGAGCTTCCCCTCGCCGGTGACCACCACGTCCGCCTGGTCGAGCAGTGCGTCGACGCCGACCAGCTCGAAGACGGCATCGGCTCCTGAGCGCTGGACGGCGCCCAGCAGGAACAGGGCGAAGCCGGTCCCGCCGGCGGCTCCGGCCCCGGGCTGATCGCGGTGGATACGGGCCGGGTCGAGGATCTGGGCTGCGGCGGTGAGCGTCGCGTCCGCCCGGCCGACGTCCTCGGGGTCGAGACCTTTCTGGGGGCCGTAGACGGCAGCCGCTCCGTCGGGACCGAGCAGCGGGTTGGTGACGTCGTTCGCGGCGACGAGGGTCACGCCCTCGAGGGCTTCGAGTGCCGGGGCGAGATCCGCAGAGGCGAGGGTTCTCACGCCGGCGAGTCCGGCACCGATGTCGGTGCCGTCCGCCTGGAGGAGATGAGCACCCAGGCCCTGCAGCAGACCGGCACCGCCGTCGGTGGAGGAGCTTCCGCCCAGGCCGACCAGGATGGTGCGGGCGCCTGCGGTGATCGCGGCACGGATCAGCTCGCCGAGGCCTCGGGTGGAGGCGGTGTGCGGTGCGAGCTCACCGTCAGGGAGCGCCTGCAGGCCGACGGTCTCGGCGAGCTCGAGCACCGCGACGTCGTCCTGGAGGGCCCAGCGGGTGATGCGGGGCCGTCTCGTGGGGCCGGTGATGGAGGTGGTGTGCTCGGTGGCTCCGGCGGCGAGCGCGGCATCGACGGTGCCGTCGCCGCCGTCGGCGATGGGGCAGGAGAGCACGCGGAGCTGCGGGGCTGTCTCGGTGATGCCGCGGCGCAGCGCGACCACCACCTGAGCGGCGCTGAGAGTGCCCTTGAACTTGTCCGGGGCGAGCAGCACGGTGCGGGTGGTGGTCATCGGGCGCGAGCCTCTCCTTCGACGGTCAGTGGGATGGCGGTGCCGGTCCCTCGCGTGAACCATCCTGCCAGGGGCGGGTGGGTGCGGGCGGAGATGACCACGTGGACGGTGCCATCTGCGTCCACGGAGACCTCCGCAAGCTGGATGCTCTCGGTGCTGGCGGTCTCGTGCGGGTAGTCGCGCAGGTGCGCCTCGGCGGCGGCGCGCGCGGTGCTGCGATGGATCGCGGCCCCGTCACCGGCGACGTAGAGGCGTGCGGGGTCGACGGCCTGGGCTGCGGCGAGCGCTGCGCTGTCTGCAGCGTGCTGGAGCCCGTTGCGCTCGAGCTGCACGCCGGTGATCGCGGTGCCGACGGCGATCACCATGAGCACCACGACCAGCACTCCGGTCGTCAGGATCGTCATCGATCCGCGGGCATCCCGCAGGCGATCCCGGAGGACGTCGAACTGATGGCGCATCAGCTGCCTGCCCGGTGCTGATCGACCGGCACCGCATGCGAGGCCCCGACGGCGACCGGCCCGGTCTCGCCGAGGATCGGACCGAGCCCGGGGACCGGGACCGGGATACGCACTCGCACGCTCACCGTTCCTCCCGGGGAGGCGCAGGGATCCTCGCTGCAGCTGATCGTCGCCACCTCCGTCGCGGGCAGGCCATGATCCTCGAGGATCATCTCGGTATGGCGGGCGGCGCGCTGGGCTGCTCGCTCGGGATCGGTGTCGGTCGCGTGGATCCGTGCCACGTCACGGGAGATCGTGTCCGCCGCGAAGACAGCGGCTTGGACATTGCCGAGGGTGAGCACGAGATAGAGGGTCGGGATCAGCAGAGCTGCCGAGAGCACGACGAATTCCACCAGTGCATTGCCTTCCTCCTGGCCGAGCGCATCGCGGATCGGAGCTCGGCCCGGAGCTCGGCGCGGAGCTCGGCCCGGAGCTCGGCGCGGGATCGTCATATCGAGTCCTCATCCAGGGCCCGTCCTTCGACGGACAGCATCCCTCCGGGACCGAACAGCCCGACCAGTGGCAGAGTTGCCGAGACGTGGACGTGGATGGTTCCGTCGGGTTCCTGGCTCGCGGTCGCCGCGGCATCGAGCCCGTCGCCGAAGCGCTCTGCGATCAGCCGTTCAGCACGGTCGGCCCCGTCCTGCGGCGTCGAACCCACCAGGGCTGCGTGGTGAGCGCCCTGGACTGCAGCATCGACCAGAGTGTTCCGGGTGTGGACGATCAGCGCCGCCTGGATGATCAACAGCCCGATCACCACGATCAGCACGGCGACCATGGGGAACTCCGCCACTGCGGCCCCATCGTCTGCTCGCAGCTTGCGCTCGAGGTGGCGCAGGCCACCCGGGCGGTGCTTCGGTCGGCGGCGTGCTGTGTACTCCGCTCCCGATGCTCGGGGACCCTCTCTGATGCTCCTCATGAGGATGACTCTCGAAGTGCTGGTCGGATCAGAGGCTGCCGCCGAGGAACGGCGCCATCGCATTCTCGAAGATCTGCACGATCTGGTCTGAGGCGACGGCCCAGAGTGCGACGACGATCCCGGCGGTCATCAAGGTGATCAGCACCCACCCGGGGACGTCGCCCCGGTCGGAGCCGAGGCGCGCCATCAGCCGCTGGCGGAGAGACCGCCGAGGCGCCTGTTCCGGCATCTGGGCACCAGTTCGCGAGGCGCGGCGGGTGCGATGGAGTGTGGTGCGGTGGACAGTCATATCGGCCTCCTCGGCAGATGGTGCGGAGCGAACTCCGGCGTGCAGGTCTGGTCGGGTCTGGTCGGGTCGGGTCTGGTCGGGTCTGGTCGGGTCGCGTCGAGCCCGACCGGGAACGACGGAATGGGCGGGTGGACTGGTCAGAGGCTGATCTCCAGGACGGCGAGGCCGGGGAAGATGGCGAAGATGATGACCAGCGGCAGCACGAAGAAGACGACCGGAACGAGCATCATGATCTCGCGCTGTCCGGCCGTCTCCATGAGGTCTCGCTTCGATCCTTCGCGGGCATCCTGGGCCTGTGCACGCAGCACCTCGGCGAGCGGAGTGCCGCGCTCGATGGCGATCGAGACCCCTTCGCCGAAGCGGCTCAGGGAGTCCAGAGGTGTGCGAGAGCCCAGGGAAGCGAGCGCCTGGGAGACGCTGGTGCCGGCACGGATGTCGGCGACGGTCGCTGCGAATTCATCGGGCAGCGCTCCCGAAGAGGTACGGGCCACGCGCTCCATGGCGGTGATCGGGCTCTCGCCCGCGGCAACCGCCAGGGCCAGCAGATCCGCGACGGTCGGGAACTCGCGCGCCATCCGAGCTGCCCGATGCTTGATCTCCACCCCCAGCAGGTAATCGCGCAGCAGCACTCCGAGCAGCGTGCCGAGAACCACGATCGTGAAGCCGAGCAGCGGGCTCGTGCCACGCAGCCCGATCGCCAGGACGGCCAGGACGACACCGATCACCATTCCGGCGGCACCGAAGATCACCTGTTCGATGCGGAAGGAATCTGCCGAGGTGCGCCGACCTGCGAGACGCAGGCGACGCTCGAGCTGCTCGGGACCACCGGTGAGCCGTTCGAGCACGCTCAACCCTTGAACCGCGACTGGTCCCATCAATCTTTCCAGCACGATTCGTGCCTGGCTGGTCGCTCGCGGCGCGGCGAACAGCGATGCCGACCGGGAACGACGGAGATATGGATCGACCCGTGCGGCGAGGTCCCGCGAGCGTAGCCATGGCAGCTGCCAGGCGAGGAGGGTGATCCCCACCCCGAACAGGAGGCCGAGCACGATTCCCGAGATCGCGGTGACGGAGCCGTTCATCGCAGCACTCGCTCGTCCTGAGGAAGCCTGGCGATCAGCAGCATGATGCGATACGCGACCAGGGAGACGGCCGCTCCGACCATGATCACGATGAGTCCCGTCCCCGAGTCGTAGGCCTGGGCCGCCTCGGGACGCGTCGCCATCAGACCCAGCACTATCCAGGGCGCGCCGAGCGCAAGCCGCGCCGCATTGACGGTCCAGGACTGCCTGGCCTCCAGCTCCGCGCGGGTTCGGGAGTCTTCACGGAGGAACGCGGACAGCGTGCGGAGCAGGCCGCCGAGATCTGTGCCGCCGACATCCCGGGTGATCCGCAGCGCCTCGACGATCCGGTCCCCCACGGGATCCGCAAGGCGAATCTTGAGCCGATCGAGGCAGGATGCGAAATCACCGCTGGCCTGGTAGTCGAGGGCGAACTCCGCGAAAGCTGGTTGCAGCTCCTCAGGCCCCTTACGGCTGAGCTGGACGAGAGCTTCCGGGAGCGACAGTCCGGCACGGACCGCTGAGTTGATGTGGTCGACTGCCTCCGGCCAGACCTCGCGCATGGCGGTGGTGCGACGGCGCGCCGCCGAGCGCAGCACGAGCACCGGAAGCGCGGAGACGACCACTCCGATCGTCAGCGACGGGACTACCGCGCTGGAGATCGCCCAGAGGACTGCCGCCACCACCACTCCCAGACCGGCACTGAGTGCCGGCACCGAGGCGGGCGGAACCGTATCGAGCCCGACCTTGATCAGATCATCGCGAAGTCGATCCATCGCCCGGGCGACGACCCCTCGGCGGCTCGTGCTGCCCTCCTGTTCCCACATCGACCACCAGATCGCAAGCAGGCCGAGTCCCGCGATCAGTCCCAGGAAAGCTCCATCACTCATGCCGCCAGCGCCTGCCCCAGCAGTGCCGTCAGGTCGAATCCGGCACGGGCGAAACGCTCTGGATGAGGCGGATGACCGTCACCCCGCACCAGCCGATCCCCGCGCTGCGAGAAGACATCGGAGATCTCGATCGTCTCGTCCTCCACCCGACCGCTGAGCCCGACGATCTCCCGCACCCGGCGACGACCATCCGCGAAGATGTCGAGGTGGACCACCAGGTCGATGGCGCTCGCCACCGTGGGGACCACGAACCTGCTCGACACGTTCTCCCCGGCGAGCAAAGGCAGCGTGCACAGCTTCGTGACGGCATCGCGTGCCGAGTTCGCGTGGATCGAGGCGAGGCCGGGCAACCCGCTGTTCAACGCGATCAACATGTCGAGGCTCTCCGCCTCACGGACCTCACCGACGATGATCCGGCTGGGGCGCATGCGGAGCGCTTCCTTCACGAGCCTTCGCATCGAGATCTCCCCGGTGCCTTCGAGGTTCGCCTGACGGGTCTGCATCGCCACCACATCCCGCAACGCGAGGTTCAGCTCGAAGACCTCCTCGATCGTCACCACTCGCTCCCGAGCACCGACGGATTGTGCCAAGCAGCGCAGGAAGGTGGTTTTTCCGGCGCCTGTCGCCCCTGACGCGATCACGTTGAGCCCGGAGGCGATCGCGGCGTCGAGGAAATCCGCAGCCTGCTGCGGAAGGGAGCCGAGGGCCACCAGACCCTGCAGGTCATATGCCTTCGCCACGAACTTTCGGATGTTGATCGCCCAATGGGCCCGAGTCACGCTGGGGATCACGACATGCAATCGCGACCCGTCGGGCAGCAGCGCATCCACGAAGGGTGTGCTCATGTCGAGCCGGCGGCCGCTGCTGACCAGCATCCGCTCGACGATGCCGCGCACCTCGGTATCGCTCAGCACGACGGTGGTCAGCTCGCTGCGCCCGTTCCGCGCGACGAAGACCTGCGAGGGCGAGTTCAACCAGATTTCCTCGATGCCCGGGTCGTCGAGCATCTCCTGCAGCGGGCCGAAGCCGCCGATCCGGGCAGCGATCGTCGCGACCATCGTGTCGTCGTCGCGCAGCACCGGGACCTCACCCGACGAAGCGCGGCGATCGTAGTCAGCGACCACCTCACGAATGAAGGGCTCCAGCTGATCAGCATGCACATCGAGCCCGCGGCGGCGTATCAGCTCGCGCGATTCGCTCTCGATGATGGTGGCGGCGTCCATCCATTCCCCTCCCGGCTCCGACCGACCGGTTGCCTCACGAATGTGAGGTGACGCACGTCGCGTCGTCTCCGCCACTGTAGGGGGAACCAGCCGCCACCGCTCGTGACTCTCAGCGATTGTGGACAACTCTCCCTGCTCGCGCTCATGGCAGGATGACAGCTGTCCGCGAGTCAACCGATCCCAGGAGCTCCCCATGGCCGACTCCGCAGCCAAGGGCGATGGCGCCCCATCGATGTCCGGCACCACCGTGAAATACATGGCCAAGCGCGTGCTCTCAGAGTTCACCCGCGATGGCGGCACCGACCAGGCCGCGAAGCTCACCTACTTCATGGTGCTCTCGATAGCGCCCACGCTCCTGGCGCTGTTCTCCCTGGCCACACTGCTGCTCTCCGGGATCAAGGACCAGATCGCGCAGCTCATCAAGGATGCGATCTCTTCGGGGGCAGGCGGCAGCGGGATGGAGGTCGGCGGCGCCGTCGACTCCACGCTCGACTCGTTGCTGGGCTCCTCGACCGGCGGCACGGTCGCCCTGATCATCGGTATCGCCACGGCGCTGTGGTCCGCCTCGGCGTACATCAAGGCCTACGGCCGGGTCGCGAACCACATCTATGAGGTGCCCGAGGGTCGCGGTCCGGTCCGCATGAACGGCACCATGCTGCTGCTCACGATCGCGATGATCCTCGGCATCCTGCTGGTGATGATCTCCTTGCTCCTGAACGAGGCGATCGTGCAGAGCCTGCTGGGCCCGATCGCCTCCAGCATCGGGGCGGAGGGCGTGCTGACCTTCCTCTTGGGCTCGTTCCTGCCGATCTGGGCGTGGGCCAAGTGGCCGGTGATCCTGGTGATCGCCTTCGCCCTGATCTCGCTCCTGTACTGGGCAGCGCCCAACATCAAGAAGCCCTTCCGCTTCATCTCCCCCGGCGGGGTCTTCGCGATCCTCGGCATCGCCGTCGCCGCGGTGGCGCTGTCGATCTATATGAGCACCGTCGCCGGCTACTCCAGCTACGGCGCCATCGGCGGCATCATGGCGGTGCTGTTCGCGCTGTGGGTCATCAACATCGTGATCATCATGGGGGCGGAGGTCGACGCCGAGTACGAGCGCGCGCGCGAGCTAGCGGCCGGCAAGCCCGCCGAGGACTCCCTGGCCCTGCCGATGCGCGAGACCGCCGGCGCGGAGAAGGCAGAGGCCAAGCACGAGAAGATCGTCGACGAGGGCCGCGACATCCGTTTGCAGAACCTCCACCACGACTCCGAGGCGTACACCGGTGAGGATGCCCGCCTCACCCCGCGCCACGGCGTGCCCGCCGTCGATCCCGAGACCGACAGCGCCGGTGCCCCCTCGAAGGACTCCTGAGATGTGCGGTCGCTTCGCCTTCTTCCAGGAGATCGAGCCGCTGGTGGCTGACCTCGGCGCCGTGGACCTCACCGATCCGCACCTGCGCAGCCGCTGGAACATCCCTCCCACCGCGCCGATCCATGTGGTCACCGAGTCGGTGGACCAGGAGACCGGCCACGTGCTGCGGGCCCTGCGGGTGGCGCGCTGGGGGCTGCTGCCCCCGTTCGCGAAGGAGGCGTCGTTCTCCTCCCGCACCTTCAACGCCCGTCGCGAGACCCTGGCGGAGAAGCCGAGCTTCCGCGGGAGTCTGGGGCGATACCGCGCGATCGTCCCGATGGACGGCTACTACGAATGGGTGCGCGGGGAGAAGGGCACCCGGAAGCAGCCGTACTTCATCGCCCCGGCGGATGGCTCCGCGCTGTACATGGCAGCCCTGATCTCCTGGTGGAAGGGTCCGGGATCTCACGAAGGCCCCGCCGCGAGCGAGGACGGCCGCTTCCTGCTCAGCGCCACGATCATCACCCGGGAGGCGACCGGGGAGCTCGCCGAGATCCACGACCGCACCCCGGTGATGCTGCGACGTGATCAGCTCGATCTCTGGCTCGACACCGCGGTGGATGACCGTCACGCCGCTCAGGAGTGGATCTTGGAGGACACCCACCTGGTGGATGACTCGACCCTCGCCGTCCGCGAGGTGGATCCGGGCGTCGGCAAGGTCGGCACCGAGGGGCCCGAGCTGCTGGATCCGCCGCAGACCCTGCTCTGAGCAGCGTCTCGACTCACACTTCACCACCGCGCAACGCACCGCGCCGCTCCGTTCCGCTCCGCTCCGCTCTGCACTGCACTGCACTGCACTGCACTGGGCTGTTTCTGCACGGTTTCCGCACGGCTCCGACCATGGCCTCACATCACCACCCCTGGTGCGACGACCACCGGCGCAGATCCGACCGCGGTCTGACGCGCCGGGCACCGCAGCGCCCGTACCCTCAAGGCCATGACCAACGGTTCCGAGCATCGGACGGACGCACCCGGCGGGCGCGTCCGCTTCCGCGACCCGTTCCGCTGGATCATCGAGAATCCCGGCACCGTCGACCTGATCGGCTTCGGCGGCGCCTCATTCCTGGCCCTGCTCTTCTCACTGTGGACCGGATCCATCGGCTGGTGGACCCTGTTCACCGTGCCGATGATCGCCGCCGGAGCGCTGTGCCGGGTGCGGCCGCTGCTCGGCGTGCTGCTGATCGGCGGGCTCGCAGTGCTCCATCTGCTGGTGAACGTCCCGGTGGTCATGGGCGACATCATGACCTTCTACGCGATGTTCTGCGCCGTCGCCTACGGCAGGCCCGTCGTGCACGGTGTCGGCGTGGCCGCAGGCATGCTCGGCGTCTTCGCACAGGCCACGTTCTGGGCGATCGACGCCCTGCGCAGCGAGTACGGCGGGCCGATCGAGGCACTGATCAGCTTCTTCGGCCTCGGCCTCGTCGGCACCATCACCATCGTCGCGGTCTGGGCGCTGGCCAACCTGCAGCGGGCTCGGGTGCGACAGCTCGCCCTCACCCGTGACCGGGCCGAGCAGGCCCTCCGCGAGCGAGAGCAGCGCACCGCCCTCGCGGTGGCCGCCGAGCGCGCCCGCATCGCCCGTGAGATGCACGATGTGGTCGCCCACTCCCTCTCGGTGATCATCGCGCAGGCGGACGGCGGCCGTTTCGTCGCCGCGCAGAAGCCGGAGAAGGCCGCCGAGGTGCTGGCCACCATCGGGGAGACCGGTCGAGCGGCGCTGGCCGACATGCGCTCCCTGCTCGGCGTGCTGCGCCAAGAAGATGAGACCAGCTTCGGCCCGCAGCCGGGCACGGAGATGCTGGGCGACCTGACGGACCGGGTGATCGCGGCGGGGCTTCCCGTCGCTCTGGAGATCAACGGATCGCTGGACGGCCTTCCCCATGCGCTCGGCGTGTCCGTGTTCCGTCTGGTCCAGGAATCGCTGACCAACGTCCTCAAACACGCAGGCCCCGGCGCCAGCGCCGCCGTGCGGATCACCCGCGCCCCTCAGCAGCTCATCATCGAGGTGCTCGACGACGGCCAGGGCACCGACCCATCCTCCGACGGCCAAGGGCACGGCCTGACCGGGATGCGGGAGAGGATGTCGGTGTTCGGGGGCACCCTGCAGGCCGGTCCGCTCCCCTCTCGCGGCTACCGGGTCCGTGCCACCGTGCCGCTGACCGGATCCTTGGAGCCGCTGGCCGCCCGCACCGCCTGGTGACCGCGTCGGTCCCCGTCCCTTCACCATGTCCTCCCTCCACCCCGCCCGTCCCCTCTGCGAGTTCCCAGGAGAGCCCCGATGAATGATCCCCTCGACCGACCGCTGCGCATCGCCCTGGTCGATGACCAGCCGCTGGTACGCGCCGGCTTCACGATGGTGATCGGCTCGCAGGACGACATGGAGGTCGTCGCCCAGGCCTCCGACGGCGTCGACGCCGTCGAGGCGCTGCGCGGCCGCACCGTCGACGTGGTCCTCATGGATGTGCGCATGCCGCGGATGGACGGCATCGAGGCCACTGCCCGGATCCTCGAGCAGGCTCCGGCGGACCGCTCCCCGAAGATCATCGTGCTGACCACCTTCGATCTCGACGAGTACGTCCTCTCTGCGATCCGGGCCGGTGCCAGCGGCTTCCTGCTCAAGGACGCCCAGCCCGAGGACCTCCTGGGAGCGATCCGCACCGTCCACCGCGGGGACGCCGTGATCGCCCCGTCGGCAACTCGCCGCCTGCTGGAGCGCGTGGTCCGCGCTCCCGATCCGCAGGAGAAGGACACGGCGGTCCTGGAGCCGCTCACCGAGCGGGAGCGAGAGGTGCTCACCCTGATGGGTCGAGGCTTCTCCAACCGCGAGATCGGGGCGGAGCTCTTCGTCGCCGAGGCGACCGTGAAGACCCACGTGGGCCGCGTTCTCGCCAAGCTCGGCGCCCGGGACCGGGTCCAGGCCGTGATCATCGCCTTCGAGACCGGGCTGGTCGCCCCCGGCGCCAGCTGACCCCGCCCCTCCCACCGCCGCCGCTCCAACCGTCGGTATCAGCCCGCTGCGTCGCGGCATCAGACCCCGGTATGACGGCATCAGCGCTCCAGGTCGTTCCAGACCTCCGACAGCGCGACCACAGGCTGACGCGGCAGCATCCCCCGCCACGGGATCATCGATCACGACCGCTTACCTCCTCGTGAAGGACTCCGATGACTTCCCAGCCACTCGCCGTGCCCTCCTCCGGCGGCACCGCCGCTGCGGCCCCTGCACCGCCCGCCATCACCGCCCGCGCCGTCACCCGCACCTACGGCACCGGGGCCGGGATCGTGACCGCTCTGGATGCCGTGGACCTCGAAATAGCCCGCGCGGAGTTCACCGCCATCATGGGCCCCTCCGGGTCTGGGAAGTCCACGCTGCTGCACACCCTGGCGGGACTCGACGACGTCGACCACGGATCCATCAGCATCGATGGCACCGAGATCACCGCGCTCGGCGATGACGCCCTCACCAAGCTCCGCCGGGAACGCATCGGCTTCGTGTTCCAGTCCTTCAACCTGCTTCCGATGCTCACCGCCGAGCAGAACATCCTGCTGCCCCTGGAGCTGGCCGGGAAGCGCGTGGACCGCACCTGGTTGGACACCATCACCTCCGCCTTCGGGATCACCGACCGGCTCTCCCATCTGCCCTCGCAGCTCTCCGGCGGTCAGGTGCAGCGCGTCGCCATCGCCCGCGCCCTGGTCACCTCCCCCGCCGTGGTCTTCGCCGATGAGCCCACCGGCAACCTCGACTCCCGCACCACCGAGGAGGTCCTGGAGTTCCTGCGGCTCTCGGTGGACCAGTTCGGCCAGACGGTCGTCATGGTCACCCATGAGCGGGACGCCGCCGAGCGCGCGGACCGCATCATCACGCTGGCCGACGGCCGGATCGCCCGTGACGAGGATCTGCGGGGCGAGCGCTGATGGCCCTGCGCACTCCGGTGAAGCTCACTCCGCTGCGAAGGCACCTCGCGGCCGTCGTCACCATCGCCCTGTCCTGTGCTTTCGTCGCCGTGATGGTGCTGGCCGGGAACCTCATGCAGGCCTCGTTGCGCTCACAGGCCTCCCAGCAGTACGAGGGCGCGGACCTCGAGATCGTTCGCCCGCTGACCGATGAGCAGTGGATGACCGAGGCGCCGCTCGAGGCACCGCAGGTCGAGGGAGCCGACGCCGTGTGGCCCCAGCTGCAGGAGTACTTCGAGCTCACCTCCGCGGAGGGTGACAGCAGTTTCCTCTCGCTCTCCCTGCTGCCGCCGGGGCAGCCGGAGGCAGACTCCATGCAGGAGGGCGTCCTGCCCGCCTCGAGCACGGAGATCGTGCTCGACACCGCCGCGGTGGAACAGCTCGGCGTCGACCTCGGGGACACCGTCACGGTGCCGGCCGAGTGGACTCCGAGCAACCAGGAGCTCCCGCTGACGGTCGTCGGCATCGCCTCCGCCCCGCAGGGTGCCGTCTTCGGCGGCACGCCACGGGTGCTGATCTCCGAGGCCACTGCCGTCGACCTGCTCGGGCCGAATGCCGGCACCATCACCGAGACCTGGCTCGCCACCGTGGCCGAGGGCACGGACCCTGCCGCTGTCGCATCCGCGGCGACGACGGACGACCAGAGCGTGCGCACCGTCGAGGAGGCCGAGGACGCGGCCGCCGGGCAGTTCCTGGGCGACTTCGCGGCCCTGGGGATGGTGCTCGCCGTCTTCGTGGTGATCGCCCTGTTCACCAGCGCCGTGGTCATCGCGAACACCTTCGCCGTGACCATCGCCCAGCGCACCAGGAGCCTGGCGCTGCTGCGCACCCTCGGGGCGACGCGCTCGCAGGTGCGCGGCGTCGTGCTGCGGGAGTCGCTGAGCGTCGGCCTGATCGGTGCCGCGGCGGGCATGATCGGCGGGCATCTCCTGGTGCAGCTCGCACTGGCGATATCCGCCGGCGTCGGCTGGCTGGACGGCGTGATGCTGGTGCCCTTCAGCCTCTGGTCCCTCCTGCTGCCGTTGCTCGCCGGCGTGGCGATCACGCTGCTCGCGAGCCTCGCCCCCATGCGGTCGGCCACCAGGGTGGCACCCCTGCAGGCGCTGCGCCCGGTCCCTCCCGCGATACATCACGGCATCGGCCTGCGAGGTGCCCTCGGCCTGGGCGCCGTCATCCTCGGCATCGCCGTCATGGCCGGAGGCACCGCCCTGGCCATGAACGGCAACGCCACGATCGGCATCCTGCTGGCGATGCTCGGCGGCGTGGTCAGCTTCACCGGCATCCTGCTCTCGCTGGTCGTCCTCACCCGGCCCCTCTCGGCCCTCGTCGGCCGCATCATGGGCAGGGTCGGCGGACTCCCGGCGCGGATCGCGAGCGCGAACGTCGCCCGCAATCCGCGGCGCAGCGCAGCCACGATCGCCGCCCTCCTGATCGGCACCACGCTCATGACGATGATGGCCGTCGGAGCCCGCACCGCCGAAGCGACGCTCATCTCGGAGCTCGATTCACGGCGCCCGATCGACATGGTCATCTCCGCCGAGGAGGTGCCCGATGATGCCTTGGAGCAGGTCCTCGCCCTGGATGGCATCGACACCGCCCAAGAGGGGAGCCGCGGGGACATCCAGGTGGGCGTCCCCGAGCCGATGACCCTCTATGGCATCTCCCGCGATGCGGTGCGGGAGACCTCGCACCGACCGGGCATGGCCGATGAGCTCGTGGACGGCGTGGTGCTGCTGGGTCAGGAGCGCTCCGAGCGCTTCGGCGTCACCGATGGTCAGATTCTTCAGGTCGAGGGCGCCGACGGCGCTGTGCACGAGCTGCGGGTCCAGATCGATGCCAACCTGCAGCTGTCCTTCGTGAGCCCGGCGACGTTCGAGGAGATCGTGGGGGACGAGGCCACGACGGCGATCTTCGGCGACTTCGCCGATCCCGGCACGCCCGAGCGGGAGGGTGTGGAGGCTCTCGACCTGGTGGGAGCTGTCGACGAGGTGCTGATGGGCGAGGGCTTCTCAGAGGCCTCCGCCGACTTCGGCGGGATGGAACGGGAGGCCTACGGCCAGATCCTCACCATCCTGCTGGGGATCACCGTCGGCCTGCTCGCAGTCGCCGTGCTCGTGGCCCTGGTGGGTGTCGCCAACACGCTGAGCCTCGGCGTCATCGAGCGCACCGGGGAGAACGCCCTGCTGCGAGCGCTGGGCACCACTCGCGGCCAGATGCGCGCGATGCTCGGCTGGGAGGGTGTGCTGCTGGCGCTGGTCGGTGCGGTGCTGGGCATCGTGATCGGCAGCGCCTACGGGATCCTGGGTATCAACGCCCTGCTGGGGTCCGCGTATCCCGTCACGATGACGATCCCGTGGGGGCAGGTCGGCCTGGTGCTGCTGCTGGCCAGCATCGCCGGTGCTCTCGCCTCGGTTCTCCCCGGGCGCACCGCCGCCCGGACGGCACCCGCCGCGGCCCTCGCGGACAACGAATGAGCCGCTGAGGGGGCTGCAGAGGTCCCTACGCTGAGGTCCCTGCACAGTCCAGGCCCTGCTCCGGAGTGCTCCGGGGCAGGGCCTGGGCTGTGTCTGGGCTGTGCCCCTCTGTTCTCTCACCGCGGGTCGTCGTTCGCCGCGGGTCGTCGTTCACCGCGCGTCGTCGTTCTCTCCTCGAGGGTCGGCCGCTGCTCGCTTCGGAGGCTCGCCGCCACCGCTCACGGCTGCGCGGCGCAGCGGCCAGTCCTCAGTCGCCGCGGTGCGGCAGGGGTGTGGAGTGGACCAGTCGAGTCAGCAGCACGAACAGCGTGATCGCGAGGATCAGTGCGAGGGTGCCCTGCCAGTACATGGAGGCGTTGAGCATGCTCGCCCCCACCAGGGCCTGGAAGAGCTGCCAGGTGATGCCCCATCCGAGTCCGAAGCGGCCCCTGAGGAGGATCGAGCGCGCGGCCAGTGCGAGCAGCAGCGCGAACAGGAGCAGGAAGACCCCGAGGCCTATCCCGAGGCGGGTGTGCAGGCCGCCGCCGGCGACCACGACGAAGCAGTAGGTGGCGGCCGATGCGAGCAGCAGCGCCTCGATGCCCAGCAGCAGGGCGACGATCGGGCGGCTGCGAGGGCTCGGATCCGGGCCGTCCTCAGATCCGCGAGCGCGGTCGTCTCGAGAGCCTCCGCGCGTGGAGGTATGGGATTCGGTGGGCATGAGGGCACTGTAATCTCCGCGCCTGTGCCGGGACGTCACCTCCCCGGCCTCGTCATTCCTCGAGCCCGCCGACGCCCGCACAGGCAGCTTCTGAAGCACCTTCCGCACCCGGATGCAACGCCTTCGTGCCCGGCATCACGCCTGCTGCGGCCCGGACTCAGACGGTGTGGGAAGTGCCACCAGGCTTGCCCATCCTGGCCCTTGTCGAGTTCCCGACCGCCCCAGAGAATGGAGATCGGCTCGTCGGGCTGATGGACATCGCGGGAGCATCCGCTCCCCGTCCTGCCCCGAAGAGCCAGAGACCCGAGAACGCCCCGTTGAGGGTGACCCTCGCCGCGCCACGCCCCACGGGGCGGGGCGGGGCGTCCTGGAAAGAGAGAGTGACGATGGACTGGCGCCACCGTGCCGAGTGCCTCAAGCATGATCCCGAGCTGTTCTTCCCGATCGGGAACACCGGACCGGCGATCACCCAGATCCAGGAAGCGAAGGCGGTGTGCCAGGGCTGTGACGTCATGACAGCCTGCCTCAAGTTCGCGCTCGAGACCGGCCAGGATTCTGGCGTCTGGGGCGGACTCTCCGAGGATGAGCGCCGTTCCCTGAAGCGCCGGAACGCCCGCGCCCGACGCGCAAGCTGATTTCTCCGTCCTGCGGCGCCCCCCTCTGAGCGTGGCGCCGCAGGACCCAGTTGCGCTTCCTGACCGACGCCCCCGGCTGGCTCCTGCCCGGTCCTCGGCTCGTGAGCGGTCCCCGCTCAGATCGTGAGCGGATCCAGGTAGACCTCGACCATCGCCCTGGTCCCGCCTTCCGGGCGGTCCTCCCAGGTGAGCGTCCCGCCGAGCTGGCCCTGCACCAGGGTCAGGGCGATGTTCGTGCCCAGCCCCGTCGGCTTCGCAGCCCCCATGCCCATACCGTCATCCTCGATGGAGATGACGAGATGGGATCCGGTGCGATCGCTGCGGATGGTGAGCGTCCCCCCGGTCTCGGAGAGCCCATGCTCGACCGCATTGGTCGCAAGCTCGGTGACCACCAGAGCCAACGGCGTCGCCTCCTCCGCCCGGATGGACCCCACCCGGCCGATCTTCTGCGTGCGCACCTCGACCTGGCTGTCGGTCAGCTGCGGGGTCCCCGCGCGATGGACGGATGCGCTCGCTGCATCCACTGCCAGCCGCAGGCAGCGGTCGATGACCTCGTCGAAGTGGACGGCCTCCTGAGATCCCTGGAGCAGGGACTCATGGACCAGGGCGATGGTCGAGACTCGGCGCATCGCTTCGGCCAGCGCCTCCCGCGCCTCATCCGTCTTCATACGTCGTGACTGCATCCGCAGCAGCGCAGCCACCGTCTGCAGATTGTTCTTCACCCGGTGGTGCACCTCGCGGATGGTCGCGTCCTTGGTGATCAGCTCACGCTCGCGGCGACGCAGCTCGGTCACGTCCCGCACCAGGATCACCGCACCGGTGCGGCGGCCCTGCTCGGTCAGCGGCACTGCTCGCAGGGAGAGGGTCCCCCCGCGCGCTTCCATGTCGGAGCGCCAGGCGGCGCGACCCATCAGCACCAGCGGCAGGGATTCATCGACCGGGGAACGGGACTGGAGCATCTCGGTGGACAGTTCGGCGAGCGTGATGCCCTCCATGTCCCCTGCGATGCCGAAACGATGGAAGGCCGAGCGTGCATTCGGTGAGGTCCACTGGACGATCCCGGACTCATCGAGCTCGACCACCCCGTCCCCGACCCGGGGCGCACCGCGCCGGGGCGGGATCGGTGCACCCGCGATCGGGAAGGCACCGTTCTCGAGCATCCGCAGCAGGCGGTGGCCCAGCGCACGCTGGTGGATCTCGTTGTCGGACGGCTGATGGTCCGCCTCGGGGACCTCGGCGGCCAGCGCGGCGAGGGTGCGGCCGTTCTTGCGCACCGGGACCAGGGTCCCCATCGCCCGACGTCCTTCTCGTTCGATCTCGGTGGTGACACGGAGCGGGTCCCCTCCGGCCAGCAGCCGCGCGATCTCGGTGCCCTGTTCACCGCCGTCGCTCGTGGTGCCGACGGGATCCTCGTAGTAGACGGTCGGACCGGTGGCAGGACGGCAGTGCGCGACAGCCAGCGGACCGTCATCCTCCTGGATCCACAGCACGAGGTCGGCACGCAGAAGGTCGGACAGCAGGTTCCAGTCACCGACCAGGTGCTGCAACCAGTCCGCTTCCTTCTCGGAGAGACCACGGTTGTCGGCGAGGAACTTGGACAGGCTCGGCATGGGAACAGGATAGGCGTCCGCGTCACCTGGCCGGTGACCGTCCCACCGGCGAGCGGCTCCTCCGCACTGTTCTAGGCTGGGCCCGAACCGTTCCGAGGAAGGACCAGGATGAAGCTTCGCGAGACTTTGAACCTCCCGCTGTCCGCACGCGCCGCTGCGGAGATGTACGCCGATCCGGAGTACACCGGGATCCGCCGGCGCACGCTCGGCGCCGCACAGGCAAAATCCACCCTGGAGGGGGACCCTGCCGGTTCCTTCACCGTGCGCACCGAGCTGTCGATGCCGACCGACCGGGTGCCGGACATGGTGCGGCCCTTCGTCGGCTCCTCGGTCACCATTCGTGAGGAGCAGTCCTGGTCCGCGCCCGAGCAGGACGGCAGCCGCCGAGGCACCATGCACCTAGACGTCGTCGGCACTCCCGCCGGACTCACCGCGACGCTGCGCCTCACCCCCACCGGAGAATCGACCAGCACGGTCGAAATCGACGGCGATCTGGTCGCGAAGGTCCCGCTGCTGGGGCCGCGCCTGGAGAAGGCGGCGATCCCCTACGTCTCTACAGTGCTCCGCGCCGAAGAGCGCTCAGCGTCGACCTATCTCGAGTCGACGACCCGCTGAGCGACCCCTCCAAGGACGGTCAGCTCTTCGTTGCGGCGTCTGTAGCTGCGACGTCCGAGGCGGCGGCGTCCAGATAGTCCAGGGCGTCGGTCGCCTCGCTGGTGTCGAACCACAGCAGGGCGGGATCCGTGTCGTCAGCATGCGCAGCCGCCGCATCCTGCTCGGTGACATGAAGGCTCGCGATCCTGGCAGAGGTCGCTTCCCTCAGGACGACTCCGAAGACTCCACTGTCCTCGGCTCCGGGCGACAATGCGCCGTCGGGCACATCTGCGGCGATCACGAGCGCCCTCGCGCTGCTCCGTCCCGTGCTGAAGGCGACATGGACCGCGTCCTGGAGAGCGTCGTACTCGAGGTCCTCCTCGTCCTCGCCGGAGCGGTCTGCACGCGCTTCGACGGTGACCGCCCAGGCGGTGCGGCCCGCCTCGAGATCGAGTCGGGCGCCTGCGCCCTCGAGCGTGCGTCGGTCCTGGTCGGTCAGCGGCAGGTAGATCCTCATGGAGGTCATCTTCTCACCGGCTCCCTCAGCCTCGTGCCGGAACACCCTGGCCGCGCAGAACAGGAGAGGCCGCGATATCCCGCAGCCCCTTGCGCAGCGCCGAACGTGGAGCAATCTCGGCGAGCAGAGCCCCGTCCCAGCCCGCGGTCCGGCAGGCGATCGGATCATCGGGCAGCAGGTTCAGGGAGGCGACCGGGATCCGCGAGGCGATCAGGTCCCGCACCCGGTCACCCGGAACCGGCGCCCCCACCCGGTTGACCACGACATGGAGCTCTCTCACCCCCAGCTCCTCCAGCCTGGTGTGCTCGCGGAGCAATCGGGTGATGCTGATGGGATCGGCGGTGACCACCGCGATCACCGCGTCGGCCGCCTCGATCGCGCTGATCGCCGCGGCGTTGCGCTGCGGTGCGGCGGTGTCGTAGCTGAGCTCCTCGTCCTCCTCCAGCACCGGACCGATATCGGCGAGCACGAGCCCGCCTCGTCTCGCCAGCGCTCCCCAGACGCCTTCCATCGAGGTTCGGCGCAGCTCTGCCCAGCGGCCGGGGACCCCGATCCCGCTGAGCAGGTGCAGGTGGGGCTGGACCAGCGGCAGCAAGGACTCCAGGGTCTCCTCGTCCAGGGTGTCGCGGTCATGGGCACGTGCCGCGGCCACCAGACCGGGCGCCTCATCCAGCACTCCGAGCAGCTGGCTCTGCGAGGGGCCATAGGTGTCTGCGTCGACCAGGACCGTGTCCTCCCCGCTCGCTGCAGCCTCGGCGGCCAGGTTGACCGCGATCAGGGATCGGCCGGGGGACCCCGTCGGCCCCCACACCGCCACCAGCCGACCTGTCGGCACATCCTCGAGGTCCGACGCCTCCTGCACCCAGGAGTCCGCCTGCTCCTGCTCCCCCGAGACTGCCGCGGAGACCGCGGCCAGGATCTCGTCGATCGAGGAATGGGCGGGGAGCACATGACGCAGTCCGAGCCCGGTCTTCTCCGCAGCCTCCTCGGATTGCAGTCCCACCACCGTGGCGTCCCGCATCATCGCAGCGATCGCATCGCGTCCCAAACCGCGGACCGACACGTCGATGAGCACCACGTCACCGATCCCCGCTGCAGTCACCGCGAGGGTCTCGGCGAGATCCGCGCATCGGCGCACCACCCGGGCCGTGCGGTCACGGTCCACCGCCAGGTCGTGCACGATGCGTACCTCATCGCTGCCCGAGGCGCAGAGCACGATGTCGATCATGGCGCGAGTCCATGGGCGCCGGGGACGCCGATCACGTCCAGCCGTTCATCTTTCGAGAGCACCTCGAGCACCGCTCCGACGCTGCCACTGGGCACCAGCACCTCGACGGCCATCGACCGCATGCCCAGCGAGCTGCCCTCATCGATGCGGCGGACCACGGCGTCGGGAACCAGCAGCACTGCCTGTGCGTCCTCGGAGTCAGCACTCGTGGGAGCGGTATGCCAGAGCTCCACGGTCGCACCGGGGACGACGGACTCTGCCACGGTCGCGTCGACCGGGATCACCACGGGTCTCAGCGTCACGTCAGCTGCCTGCCCGATCGCCGACATCGGGAGCAATTCCCCCTCATGCACGGTGCGGGTGGCGACCGCGCCGGCGGGGATCGACTCCACGTTCCCGGCGTAGAGAGCCGTCTGGTCCCCGAGCCTCATCTCCACGACCACCAGGTCCGCGGAGTCGATCGGGTCCCCGGGCACGATCGGAGAGCGGGTGACCAGGACCGGCGTCGTCTCGGAGAGTCGAGAGACCAGCAGGGCTCCCATCAGCACGCTGGCGACGACCAGGACGATCCCTACGATCAGACGCGGATCCTTCCATCGTGGTCGGCGCAGCCTCATCATCGGTGCGGTAGCCCCCACTGCCCTCTCCTGCCCCCTCGCTGGGATCCCGGGGTACCGGGACCTCCCGGGAGGTTACGACAGCAGGGGCTCCGATGGGGCCGATGCGGGAGCTTTGTGGATATCCGGGCCGCCGAGGCAGATGGATGGCGGCTGTCCACAGCGGGGAGGGCGGTCAGTGCCGAGGATGAGAGAATGGCCGGGCCTCACCTCCAGGTGCTCCGCTCGGAAGGATCGTCGATGTCGCCACGTTTCGTCCCGCTGTCTGATGTCGCGGAGATGCTCTCCATCTCCGCGTCGCAGGCGTACGCTCTGGTGCGCTCCGGGGAACTGCGGGCGATCAAGGTCGGCGGGCGGGGTCAGTGGCGGGTCGAGGTCACGGAGATCGAGTCATACATCCAGCGCAGCTACGAGGCGACCGCGAGCATCCTCGAGGAGGAGCGCCAGCGGGAGCAGCTGAAGGCTGGCGGGAAGAGCTGACCGCACAGCTCCTTGCAGGTCGGTCCTGCGACGCACGGAGTTCAGCGCGGCAGCACGGCCTGCAGCGCGGCGATCGCCACGGTGAGCCGTTCTGATCCGGGGACCAGCACCGATTCCCCGGTAGGCAGCGCATGGAGATCCAGCGTGTCAGCACCCACCGCCGCGATCCGACCGATCACTCCGCCGGCAGTGGTCTCCAGCCGCACGATGCTGCGATCCCTTGCGATCTCTCGCAGGACGGAGCCCAGACCGAGCGGCGATCGTAGCGACTCCTCGGGCAGCCGCGCCCTTGTGGGCAGCCCGTGCACGAGCGCGATCGCTCCGAGCGGGACCAGGATGCGCTGACCGCCCGCGCTGTCACGCAGTGCAACCCAGTCCGACCCCACCCCTTCGACGGTGCCATCGAGACGCAGCCCGGTACCGACGTGGAGCGTCAGCCGCTGCGTCCCCGCTCCCCGCAGCCGGTCGGCCAGTGTGAGCTGGGCACGCTCAGCCCGGGCCAGGTCCTCTGAGACTGCACGCATCTCCTGCTGCTCATGGTGGGCGAACCGTCCCTCGAGGTCTTCGAAGATCCGCTCGAATCGCATGGCGCCACTCTAGGCCCTGCCCGGTTCCGCACCCTGGCCCGAAGCTTCTCTGCGCCGACCCTGGGTCTCTCAGCGGCCGCCGGGGATCGTTCCTCCCCAGCTGCCGATCTTCCACATCTCACGGCGACGCCATTGCGTCCTGCATCACAACACGATAAATTGCTCCCAAGAAGCACTAGATGCATCAAACTGCACCAAACGACACCAACGGGACGGCGTCGCTCCCTGCAGCGACGGCCCATCACAGCCAGGGGCTTCCATGAAGGACGACACCACGGCGACGACGCCGGGACACACAGGGACCACGTTCCTGTGCATGCTGCTCGCGGCGAGCGGTACCGCCGGTATGACAGCCGCAACCGACTCGCTGCGCAGAACAGCAGAGACCTCCCACGCGGACCAGGCACTGATCGGCTGGGTGCTGGTCGTGCTCGCCGCACTGGGCGCTCTGCTCTGCCTCTATCTCACGGTCGTCTGGGGGCTCGCCACTGCCGTGCTCCTGGCTGGGCCCGCTACCCGCATCGGCACCGCCTCACTGGCTGCGCTGCGACTGCTCGCACCACGGCTCGCCCAGCGAGTGGCCACCGGGGCCGCAGTCGCGACGACGGCGACCGCCCTCGTGCTCGCCCCTGCGACGGCGAGCGAAGGACATCCCGCCTCCTCGGCTCTGAGCGAGCGGGCTCCCGCCCAGACCGCCCAGCTGCTGCCCACAGACGGCCCGCTTGCGGCTCCCTCACCGGAGCCCGCGGCATCAGGCTCTGCTGCCGGAAGTGACGCCGCCGAGAGCAGAGCGCTGCTGCCCCCGCTGGACTGGGCCGAGGAGCCCTCCGCCACCCAGCCGGCTCCCGACGGGTCAGCCTCGACCGTCTCCCCGGCCTCTGCGGCACCCACAGCGGCACCCGCAGAGGACGAGACGACGGACGAGACGACAATGTCCAGCCCGCACATCGTGATCGTGCGCAGCGGAGACAGCCTGTGGAGCATCACGGACGACCTGCTCTCTCCCAGAGCGACCGCTGCCGCGGAGATCTCCGCCTCATGGCCGCTGCTGCATGAGGCCAACTACGAGGTGATCGGGGCAGACCCGGATCACCTGGTCCCCGGGATGGAACTCACCGTCCCCCACGCACTGACCAACAAGGACATGCCATGAGTGCCACAGATCAGCGCCCCGCCGCCCAGGCCGCCAATGCCGAGACCTACGCCCCTGACGATCCGCGGGCGATAGAGCATCTGGTCGTGCCGGTGGCTCGGCGCGCTGTCGAGATCGTGCGCGACATGCGGCCGGAGAACTCACTGACCCGCCTGGTCACCCCTGAGATCAGCCAGCAGCTCGCGCGGCGCGCCGCACTGACCCGTCGGCTCCGGGCCACCACCGGCTTCGCGCCTGCACGACAGCTGATGGTGACCGGGGTGCGGATCTGCGTGGTCAACGATCACACCGTCGAAGCCAGCTGCGTGCTCAGAGAGCCCGACCGCGCACGATTCATGGCCATGCGCTGGGAGCTGCGGCACACGGGGTGGCGCGTGACGGTGCTGGAGATCGGCTGAGTCAGCGGCGGCGACGCCTCATCCTCCGCTGAGCCCGGTTCTGGCCCTCTCCCTGCGGCGCGCCCTCGGGCTTGTCCTGCACCTTGTCGCTCGCGACGGGGCTCGCCTCGCCGTTCTGGGCCTGGCGCGCCTGCCTGCGGCGCTGCGCCCGAGAAAGAGTCGAGGAGTCTTGGACGCCACTGCCCTCGGCAGAGGTGTATCGCAGCTGGCGCTCTCCCGGGCCATCATCCAGGCCCTTGGCACGCAGCACGACGCGACCTTCCTGCGCCAGCTTCTCCTCAGCGGGTGCGTCGCTCCCGCTGTCGTCGCTGTCAGTCTCGGCGTCGTCGGCCCCCTCCGAGCTCGACGACTCCGCCGGCTCTGCAGCAGCCTCCTCGGACTTCACAGACTTCACGGCCGGGGCGCGCTCGCTGCCGGCACCGGCACTCGCCGCCGCGCCGGTCGCGGCAGCTGCAGCAGCGACCTTCGAGGCACTGCGCAGCAGGTCGCTGACAGCCTTGGGCACCACGGGCTCGACCTTCTCGACCTGGACCTCGAGGTTGTAGACGTAGCCGACCACGTCCTCCTTCACGCCAGCCATCATGTCGTTGAACATGAGGTGGCCTTCGCGCTCGTACTCGATGAGCGGATCACGCTGGGCCATCGCCCGCAGGCCGATGCCCTCCTTGAGGTAGTCCATCTCGTAGAGGTGCTCACGCCAGCGTCGATCCATCACGGACAGCAGCACGCGGCGCTGCAGCTGCCGCAGTCCCTCGGCGCCCAGCTCGTCCTCGCGCTTCTCGTAGGCGACACGGGCATCGGCCAGGATCTCCTCCTTCAGCACCTTCGCCTCGAGGTTCTCCTTCCCGCCCACCTCCTCGATGAGCTCCTCGGCCGTGAGGGAGACCGGATATGCGGGTCGCAGGGCGCCCCACAGCTCCTCCAGATCGACATCCTCCGCAGGCTTGCCGCGGGTGTGGGCGTCGACGGTGCCTCCGATGACCTCTTCGATGAAGCGTTCGACGTGCTCGTCGAGGTCTTCACCCTCGAGGATCCGCGAACGCTCCTCGTAGAACTTCTTGCGCTGCTTGGTCAGCACATCGTCGTACTTCAGGACGTTCTTGCGGATCTCGGCGTTGCGCGACTCGATCGAGTTCTGCGCGCGCTGGATCGCGCCGGAGACCATGCGTCCGGTCAGCGGGATCGATTCGTCGACACCGCCGCGGGCCAGCAGGGACTCTGCCGCTCCGGAGTTGAACAGCCGCATCAGGTCGTCCTGGAGGGAGAGGTAGAAGCGGGACTCCCCCGGGTCTCCCTGTCGGCCGGAGCGGCCGCGCAGCTGATTGTCGATGCGGCGGGACTCGTGCCGTTCGGTGCCCAGCACGTACAGGCCACCGATCTCGACGACCTCGTCGTGCTGCTCGGCGACGGCCGCCTTGGCCCGCTCGAGCTCCTCGTCCCAGGCCTTCTCGTACGCGTCCCGGTCCTCCTCCGGATCCATGCCGCGCTTCTCGAGCTCGGCGTGGGCCATGAACTCGACGTTGCCACCGAGCATGATGTCGGTGCCGCGACCTGCCATGTTGGTGGCCACGGTGACGGAGCCCTTGGCGCCGGCCATGGCGACGATCGCGGCTTCTCCCGCGTGGTTCTTCGCGTTGAGCACCTCATGCTCGACGCCCTGGGCGGTGAGCAGCTTGGAGAGGTACTCAGACTTCTCGACGCTGGTGGTGCCCACGAGCACTGGCTGGCCCTTGTCGTGGCGCTCGACGATGTCCTCGACGACCGCTTCGAACTTCGCCTTCTCGGTGCGGTAGATGCGATCGGCTTCGTCCGCACGCTGCATCGGACGGTGCGTGGGGATCGGCACCACACCCAGGTTGTAGGTGTTCATGAACTCGGCGGCCTCGGTCTCGGCCGTGCCGGTCATGCCCGCAAGCTTCTCGTAGAGCTTGAAGTAGTTCTGGAGGGTGATCGTGGCGAGAGTCTGATTCTCCGCCTTGATCTTCACGCCCTCTTTCGCCTCGATCGCCTGATGCATGCCCTCGTTGTAGCGGCGACCGGCGAGGATGCGACCGGTGTGCTCATCGACGATCATCACCTCGCCGTTGAGGACCACATAGTCCTTGTCCTTCTTGAACAGCTCCTTGGCCTTGATGGCGTTGTTGAGGAAGCCGATCAGCGGGGTGTTCAGCGATTCGTAGAGGTTGTCGATCCCGAGATGGTCCTCGACCTTGTCGATCCCGGCCTCGAGCACGCCGACGGTGCGCTTCTTCTCGTCGACCTCGTAGTCACGATCCTGGCGCAGCAGCTTGACGACCTTCGCGAATTCGCTGAACCACTTGTTCGCGTCCCCGGAGCCGGGCCCGGAGATGATCAGCGGGGTGCGCGCCTCATCGATCAGGATCGAGTCGACCTCATCGACGATCGCGAAGCTGTGCCCTCGCTGGACCCTGTCCTCGGGCTTGAGGGACATGTTGTCGCGCAGGTAGTCGAAGCCGAACTCGTTGTTCGTGCCGTAGGTGATGTCGGCGTTGTACTGCTCGCGACGCTCGGCAGGGGTCATCCCGGATTTGATCACCCCGGTGGTCAGTCCCAGCGCGCGGAACACGCGGCCCATCAGGTCGCTCTGGTAGCCGGCGAGGTAGTCGTTCACGGTGATCACGTGCACGCCCTTGCCGGAGAGCGCGTTGAGGTACGCGGGGAGCGTCGCCACGAGAGTCTTGCCCTCACCGGTCTTCATCTCGGCGATGCGGCCCCGGTGCAGGGCCGCGCCACCCATGATCTGCACGTCGTACGGACGCTGGCCGAGCGTGCGGTGAGCCGCTTCGCGCACCGCGGCGAACGCCTCGACCATCACATCGTCTAGGGTCTCGCCGTCCTCGAGCCGTTCCTTGAAGTGGTCGGTCTCGGCACGGAGCTCGTCATCGCTGAGCTCGCTGAAGACGTCCCCCGCCTCTCCCACTCGCTGGGCGATGGCTTCGAGCCTGCGCACTTCCCGGCCTTCGCCGGCGCGCAGGATCTTGTCGAAGAGGTTGACCACTCGTGCTCCCGTAGATCTCGTGTACACCCCGTGGGGCGGCTGATGCCTGCCCCATCGTATGCGTCACCGCCCAGGAAGGTGACCACCTGCGCGCATCATCACCCGAAGCCGGTTCACCCGTGGACGGCCGCCGCGAGCTCGGGCGAGAGCTCCCCGGTCCCGGGCCCGGTGAGGACCTCGATCGTCTCAAGGCCCTGCCAGCGGGCGGCGCGCCGGAGCTCCTCGGCGAGCGCCGCGACGATCAGGTGGTCCTCCGGCCGCTGCCCGGTGGGCAGGTTGGGCAGCGGTTCACGGTAGGTGCCCCGCACCTCGAGCACGTCCCGGGCGCGATCCGCCCGCAGATCCACGCGCGCCGGGATGACGTCATCGAGCAGGAAGAGCAGCGAGTAGTAGCCGGTGGTGCGCCGTGCGGCAGGGGTGTAGATCCCGATGCGGTACTCCACATCGAAGAGATGCGCGAGTCGTGGGCGATGGAACACGATCGGGTCGAACGGGCTGACCAGTGCGGCGACGCGCAACGGGGCGGGGGCCGGGGCATCCCGGTGCAGCAGCATCCTCCGGCTGCCGGCGGGGTGGGAGACCTCGACCTCCTGCAGCTCGCCCTGGACGATCAGACGCTCGACGGCGGGAATGACTTCCCGCGTGCGAAGGCGGAAGTAGTCCGCCAGCGAGCCGACCTCGGCGATGCCCAGCGAGCAGGCCGCTCTCGAGGTGAGCTCTTCGATCGATGCTGTGTCCTCCCCTAGCTCCTCCTGAGGCGGTGGGGAGTCCTCCCCTGCGAGGGAGTACAGCCGCTCGAACTGCGACGAGCGGCCCACGCAGTCGAGGTCTCCGGTGCGGAACAGATACTCCACCGCCCATTGGGTGGCGGTGCGGCGCCACCCCCAGCCCTCTCCGCGCTCGGTGTCGCCCAGGTGCTTCGAGACGGTGGCCGCGCTGGCGGGCCCGATCTCCTCCAGCACCTCCCGGATCTGCGGGAACAGATGGGGTGAGGTCACAGCGATGTCCCGCAGCACTCCCCAGTCCTTCTCGGAGGTGGCCCGGCGACGGAAGGCCAGCAGGCGGTGAATCTCGGGAGAGGTGTAGGTGGCCTCATGCGCCAGGCTCTCCCGCAGAGTGCGTCGCGGCCCGGGACGGACGGAGTCCTCGAGCACGGAGGGGTCCCAGGGCCCGCTGCGGGTGAAGACGGGGAGGTGATGGGCGCGCGCGAACACGCTCACCGAATCGATCTGGAGCAGGTGGGTCCGCTCGAGGGTGCGTGCGAGCGCACGTCGGCTGGTCGCCATGGCCGGCATATCGTTGCGGCGGGCTCGCCCCATGCCTTGTGCCCGCAGGGCGATCCGGCGTGCACGGGTCCACGTGAGGGTCGAGCTCATCAGCGGGGTGCTCCTGCATGGTCGGCACGACAAGGGGCGGGAGGAAGCTGTGCAGCTCCTCCCGCCCGGCCGTCGTGAAGAGAGGTCAGGCTGTCAGCTCTGCGTCGAGCTCGATGACACCGTAGTTCCAGCCCTTGCGGCGGTAGACCACTTTCGGGTGGCCGGTCTCGGCGTCGACGAAGAGGAAGAAGTCATGGCCCACGAGCTCCATCCGATAGAGCGCGTCATCAATGCTCATGGGTGTTGCGGAGTGCTTCTTCTCGCGGATGACCACCGGTGAACCGGCCTCGGCGAGGTCGTGCTCGTCCGTGGCCGTGACCGACTCCGTCTCGTCCTCGCTCGCGGCTGCGTCGTCCAGCAGAGGTGGGGGCATCTCCTGGTCAGCAGGCATGGTGCGGAGGCTCGCTCCGGCGCCCTGATGGGAGCGGTCTCGGCCACGACGGTGGTCCTTACGGCGGTCGCGGGACCGACGGAGGCGTTCGAGGAGCTTGCCGTAGGCGACGTCGAGCGCTCCGTAGAGATCGTCCGCCCGGGCCTCCGAGCGGATCACCGCGCCATTTTCATGGACGGTCAGCTCCACACGATCGCTGAGCTCAGTCTGCCTGGGGTTCTTCTCCTGTGAGATCTCGACGTCCACGCGGAGAGCCGCGGGGGCGAGCTGGGTGACCTTGTCGAGCTTGTCGGCGAGATGGCGACGGAATCGGTCCGGGACGTCCATATGGCGTCCGACGACATTGATCTCCATGAGTGGGTTCTCCTCCTATCCGGGTGCGGCCGCTCTGAGCCCGGCCGCGGTGGCTCTTCGGCTGGGTGTCGCACCTCCTGGTGAAGGGGGTCCCGCCGTCGTGTGGCGGGTATCACCAGCATGCCATGTTTTGCGCAGGGTTTCCTGAATGTTCGTGCCGAAAGTTCATCCTGTTCGCTCGCTGGCCGCGCTCTGCGCAGGGACTCGGGCGGAAGCGACCACCGCCGCCCCCAGCACCCGCATGCCGGCGGAGGTGAGCGCCTGATGCATCCCGCGCAGGGTGGAGCCGGTGGTGACCACGTCGTCGACGATCACCACCGGAGCACCCTGCCGTCCCGCTTCGCGGGCGGCGCGCCCTCGAAGGAGTATCTGACGGGTGCGGCGCTGTCGTGCGCCCTGTCCCTCCTGGGCGGTGGTGGGCCGCGCGCGCAGCAGCAGAGCGTGCCCGGCACCGCTGCGTTCCATGGCACGCACCAGCTCCGCGGTGTGGTCCTCACCTCGACGAAGCCGTGCGCTGCGCTGCGAGGGCACCGGGACCAGGAAGGGCGGGGCGGGGTCAGCTCCCTCGACGAGCCGGGCGACCGCAGGGGCCAGCGCAGGGGCGATTCGTGCGCCGAGGTGGAGCATGCCTCCGTTCTTCCATGCCAGGATCAACCGCTGCAGGTCCCCGCCGTACTCTCCGAGCGCGAGCACAGGCAGCAACGGTGCGTGGTCGACTCCGGCGGGCAGCACGAGATCGCCGAGCTCCACGTCTCGCACCCGTGCAGCGCTCAGCTCCTGCAGCGCGTCACAGCACGACTCCACTCGGCATGGCGCCGTCTCCAGCAGCTTCGTGCATGGCTGGCAGAGCCATGTGCCCTCCTGCCCGCAGGGGCAGTGCCGGGGCGCGACCAGTGCGCAGGTCTGGGCTGCCACCCCGCGCAGCATCCCCCACAGGGTCGGGTGGCCGGTATCCGTCATGCCTCCATTTCACGCCAGCTCGGCCGGGCGATCCATCCCTGGGCCCCGTTGGTGGATGAAACTGCTCTGTGGAGGAACGATGGCCCGCGAGGCGGGCTGCTCAGTAGAACGACGGATCCCGGCCCTCGATGTCGACCGTGGCCCACCCTTCTCCGCTGCTGCGCAGCAGAACGCCCTCCGTGGTGCCGGCCCACACCGTCTCCGCCACCACCGAGCCGGCGATCCGATCGGTGCCGGGAGCGAGCGGGGGCAATGCCTCCCTGCCGCTGGCGAAGTCGACGATCTGCGCCCGCCGCTCCCCCGACGCGGGGTCGGTCCCCAGCACCAGCACCGCGATCTCGTCATACCAGCCGGCCTCGGTGATGTCCTGGAGATAGGTGCGCACGGCAACGGGCTCGGTGAGCGAGGTCGGGCTCCCCTCCCCATCCCGCACCACCGCGCACAGATCCAGCCGGCTGCCCCCGGAATCCGCGGACAGCACCAGCATCCTGGTGGCGTCGGCTGCGATGTCCAGGGCACGAATCTCGCGGGAGGTCAGCCAGGGGGCATCGACCTTCGCATCGAGCTCCGCCCCCTGGCCGGACAGCGCCAGCAGAGCGCCCGCGCTCGACCGGGTGGCGGTCCAGACGAATCCCGCGTCATCGAGGCACGGTGCGACGAATGCGCCACCGGTCGCGGCCTCCCGCACCGGGACGGAACCGTCCGTCGAGGCGAGCAGCACGATGCTCCCCTCCGGGTTGCGGGCTGCTGCGAGCACTCCGTCCTGCGCGATCACCGGGGAGGAGAGCTCAGCATCTTCGAGTGCAGGCACCAGCTGTGCGGCGGGTGCTCCCCCGCCCGGTTCGGCCAGCGAGATGATCCCGGTCGCTCCGGCGGCGATCGGGCGATGTCCGGGCAGCGCGCGCTCGGTCCGCACCTCCTCGTCGAGCACCAGCTCCTCGCCGTCCTGCACCATCCGGACTCCGGACAGGGTGCGCAACGAGCGCAGAGAGGCCTCCAGCTGGGACAGCGCCAGCATCCTCGGGCCGGTGGGAAGGCTGGCGATCGCGGTGGGCACCGCAACCTGCGTGCCGCCGTCGGCGCCGGTGGTGATGACGGCATCGGAGATCCCGGAGGTGCGGGGGATCTCGCTGCTGACAGCCCCTTGGAGGAAGATGGCGGGACCGGCGACGAGCGCTTCGAGCACGCTGGCGGCGCCCCGGCGCAGCGGGAACCAGCGATGATCGGGGACCAGGTGACGCTCCCGCACATCCAGGAAGTAGAGCCGGGCAGGGCCATAGAGCGTCTCGAACGCCGCCTCCGAGAGGAAGATCCCGTCGGGCACCTCGCTGAGCCGCCATTGGTCATCGACCTGCTCGATCGCCACCTGGACTTCCCGGGGCACCGCTCCGGCCAGCACCGTGCGCACCCCGCTGCCGTCCACCAGGGCGACCACCTGGAGGACCAGTGCGAGCCTGCCGTCATCGAGCGTCTCAACCTGCAGCTCCTGGCTGCCGGAGTACACGGTGATCCCGGCGGCCGGGTTCCACAGTTCGCTGGCCGGGTCGGTGAGATATGCGCGAGCCACCGCGAAGTCGTCCTCGGAACCGACCCCGGCCTGCACGAATCCGGCAGCGACCTCCGAGGCGTCGGCGTCGGGCGGGGGCGGCAGCGCCCTCACATAAGGGGCCCCCGGCTGGGACCGTCCGGTCAATGCGCGGCTGTCGATCGGGGAGTCCGTGGGAATACGGGCACAGGCCGCGCCCATTCCCAGCACCGCCGCGGCACCCGCAGCGCGCAGCACATGACGACGTGCCGGTCTCATCGCACACCTCCGCTCTCGTCGGGCTCCGGGAATGAATCGCTCCCTGGATCCTCCAGATCCGGGAGCAGGCCGGGTCCGATCCGGAGCTCCCCGGTCGGGGTCGGGGAGACCGCGGCGTCGGCCCCCCACCGATCCAGCGATCGCTCGAGCCGCAGCGGGGAACGTGTCAACGGGGTTCCCGGGCGCCGCGGGAGAGTGAGCCGGAATACTGCGCCCCTGCCCTCCTGTCCCCAGGCCTGGAGCCAGCCGTCATGCAGTCTCGCGTCCTCGGCGGAGATCGACAGCCCCAGGCCGGTCCCCCCGAGGGTCCGCGCCCGGGAGGGATCGGCACGCCAGAAACGGTCGAACACGTGCGCCGCATCCTCAGGGGAGATGCCATGGCCCTGGTCCTGGACCACCACCGCCACCGCGTCATCGTCCGCGGCGGTCTGGATCAGCACCGGATGCCCCGCGCCATGCTCGATCGCATTGGTCAACAGATTGCGCAGCACCCGGTCGATGCGACGTGCGTCGACCACCGCATGCACGTCCCCGCCCGCCAGCCGCACGTCCAGCAGGCAGCCGCGGGCCCCTGCCAGCGGGCGGAGGTCCTCGAGCGCCCGCTCGACGAGCGCGTCGACGTTCTCGCGGTGCGCCTCGAGCTCAGCGGCGCCCGCATCGAAGCGGGAGATCTCCAGCAGGTCCGTGAGCAGCACCTCGAAGCGCTGGACCTGCGCGGAGAGCAGCTCAGTGGTCCGCTGCAGCTCACCGGGCAGATCGGAGCGTCGAGCATCGAGCACCGAGGAGGCCATGCGGATCGTGGTCAGCGGCGTACGAAGCTCATGGGAGACGTCGGAGACGAACCGCTGCTGGACGTACGAGAGCTCGGTGAGATCGTCGACCTTCTGCTCGAGGCTGCGGGCCATATCGTTGAAGGACTCCCCCACCCGGGCCAGCTCGTCACCACCGGAGACCTCGACGCGGCTGGTCAGATCCCCTGCGGCCATCCGCTCCGCCGCGTATGCGGCGCGTTTCAGAGGAGTGGTCACCATCCGCGCCACGACGATCGCGATGCCGACGATGAGAGCCATCAGCACCCCGCCGCCACCCAGGATCACCCGCTGCACGAAGGCGAGCGTGTCCTGTTCCTCCTGCATGGAGTAGACGAGATAGAGATCGTAGGAGCCGGAGCCGGGGACGATCACCCGGGTCCCCACCAGCAGTGCCGGGGCTGTGTCCCCCCAGCTGTCCTCGCGTCCGATCGAGCGCCAGGAGATCGTCTCCGGCTGCTCCGCGACCGCTGCGGCGAATTCGTCGTCGACCTCGTCGAAGAGGGTCCGATCGGAAGAGGCGACGGGGAAGACCGTGCCTGTCGTCTCCACCGGCACCAGCGCGACCTCGCGGCGGTCACCACCTCCCTGCCCGCCCGAAGTCTGGACGAAGGCGCTCACAGCGTCCTGCTGCTGGGTGCTGGTGGCTCCTGAGACCTGCGTGAGGCTCTCGGTGAGATCACCCCTGACCTCGAGCGTCTCTTCGAGCACCCGGTCCCGGCGCTGCTCGTAGAGCCCGTCGGCGATCACCGAGGAGAGATAGGCGCCGACCACGAGCAACGCCACGACGGACAGCAGGGTGGTCACCAGCACGACCCGGAGGGCGAGCGGCCAGCTGCGCGGATCGACGTCGATCATCGACCGTCTCACCGGAGACGGGCCGCTGCCCTCGAGAGTGCTCACGACCATGCCGGTGCTCTCAGGATCCGCCCCCGGCGCGATATCCGACCCCGCGCACGGTCACCACGATCGCGGGGTTCTCCGGATCGTGCTCGATCTTCGAGCGCAGCCGCTGCACATGGACGTTGACCAGACGGGTGTCCGCGCTGTGGCGGTATCCCCAGACGTCGCGCAGCAGCACGTCACGGGTGAACACCTGCCACGGCTTGCGGGCGAGCTGGGTGAGCAGGTCGAACTCGAGCGGAGTCAGCGAGATCAGCTCGTCACCGCGGCGCACCTCATGACCGTCCACGTCGATGGTGAGATCACCGATCGCAAGCTGCTCGGTGGTGGGGGCCTCGACCCGCCGCACCCGGGCCTTGATCCGGGCGACCAGCTCCTCGGGTTCGAAGGGCTTGGTGAGATAGTCATCGGCCCCCGCCTCGAGGCCCTCGACCACATCTGCGGTGTCGGTGCGGGCGGTGAGCATGATGATCGGCACCCCGGATTCCCGGCGCAGCCGGCGGCACACCTCGATCCCGTCCATTCCGGGCAGCATGAGGTCGAGCAGGACCAGGTCAGGTCGCAGGCGTGGGAAGGTCTCCAGCGCGGAGGCTCCATCTGGTGAGGTCGCAACCTCGTAGCCCTTGCCGCGCAAGACGATGCCGACCATTTCGGCGATCGCTTGATCGTCATCGACCACGAGGATCCGTGAAGGCGTCGTCATGGGGATCATTGTGCCACCGCCGAGGGTCAGGAGCTGGGAGGCGGGGGCCAGGGGTGTCCGGAAGACGCGAGGTCTTCGACGTTCGTCGGATCAGCTGCGGTGCCCGCACTCCGTAGTGTCGGTCCTGGAGATCCGCTCCCACCCCGTCCGGACATGGCAACCGGCCGCACAGCACCCGCCAGCAGCAGCAGGAGGACCGATGAGCACGCAGTGGACCGCCCCGGGAGCACAGGGGTCCGGCGAGCCCTCCCCGCCGTCGTCCGCTGACGGCGGGCCGTTCGGGCCGCAGCCCACCGACGGCGCACCGGGCCAGCACTCCGCGCCGCCCCCGGGCGGGCCCCGTCGCGAGCTGGTCCAGGCGATGCCGCTGTTCCCGCTGCGGCCGCTGGGACTGGGCGAGGTGCTCGGAGCGGCGGTACGGATCTATCGGCTGCGCGCTCGCTCGGTGCTCGGCGTCGCCGCAGCCGTCTACGGCGTCGCCTTCGTGATCATGACCTTCGCGACCGGCGCGAGCATGGTCCCCATGATCGGTGACATGCAGGCCGTGTTCGAGGATCCCGAGACCACCACCACCGGGCTGGGATCGCTGCGCGACGTGGTGCTGATGGTCGTCTCGAGCGTGGTGACCATGATCGTCTCGCTCCTCTCCTCGGCGCTGGTGACCGTGGCGCTGACCCGCGTCGCGCTCGGAGAGGCCGTCGGCGATCACGTCTCGACCGCCGATATGTGGGCCACGATGCGCCGCCGCGGGCTGCCCGCCGTCGCGGTGGTCCTGCTGATCGGCCTGCTCAGCACGGTCGCCTTCGTGGTGCTGCTGGGCCTGGGGATGCTCCCGCTGATCCTGCTCCAGGAGGCGACGGCAGTGACCATCACGCTGCTGGTGATCGGCCTCGTCGCCGCGGTGCTGGCCTCGCTCTGGGTCTGGGCCCGCACGGTGCTCGCCATCCCCGCGCTCGTACTGGAGGAGGCCGGGGTGCTCGGCTCGCTCCGGCGCAGCTTCGCGATGACCCGCGGCCGTCGGCTCTGGCGAGTGCTGGGCACCACGCTCCTGCTGTACCTGCTCTACATGATCGCGGTGCAGGTCATCGTGGGCGTGTTCAGCACCATCGCCATGCTCGCCTACGTCGCCATCCTGCTGATCAGCTCGTTCGAGGCGATGCTGCTGGGCATGACCGTGCTGACGATCCTCTCGATGGTGGGCAGCTATGCGGCGACGTTCCTGCTGGCCCCGTTCCTCTCCGCCGGCTACGTGGCCGTCTATGCGGACAACCGGATGCGTCATGAGGCCTGGGACGTCGAGCTGACGCGCCGCGCCCGTGCGCACTGGGACGGGACAGGGATCCGGTGAACCCCGCCGCTCCCCCGCCCCTGGATCCCGACGAGGCACGCACCCGCGTCCTGGAAGAGCTCTCGAAGCCGGAGTACGACGACTCCCCCGGGTTCGTGGCCTGGGTGCTCAGCGCCCTCGAGAACTGGCTGATGAAGGTTCTCGACGGCATCGACGGCTCCTCGGCCACACAGGCGGGGATCGCCGTGCTGATCGTGGTGGCGCTGGTCGTGCTGGTGGTCCTCGTGCTGCGCCGCACCGGGCTGATCCGCCGCAGCCATGCCCTCTCCGTCGCGGCCGAGCTCGATGCGGAACCGGTGCTCAGCGGCGCCGAGCTGCGCGACGCGGCCAGGGCGGCGATCGGTGCGGGTCGCATCGACGACGGCACCGTGCTCGCGCTGCGCGGGCTGGTGCGCGATCTCGAGGAGCGCACCCTGCTGGATGTGTCCGCCGGGATGACCGCGCACGAAGCTGCCGCCCACGCCGCCGCCCCGTTCCCTGAGCTGCGGGGGCGCCTGCAGCGCGGCGCAGATGCCTTCGACACCGCCGCCTATTCCCACCGCACCGTCGCCGTCAAGCAGGCGGATGATCTGCTGCGCCTGGCCGAGTACATCGCCGAGTCCGTGCCGGATCTGTCCGCCGTCGGCGACGAGGAGCCGGTCCGTGCACCGGTGACGGGAACGAGCACATGAGCCTCGGTCCCGCCCCCGCCCCGTCGGCACCTGCTGGCCCGTCGGCACCCGCCGACCCGTCGGCGCCCTCGGGAGCATCGCAACCGTCGAGAGCAACAGACCGGACAGGAGGCTCAGACCGTGCGGAGGGCCGACAGGCACGGCCCTCCCGCCGGCGCCCCTGGCTGACCGTCCTCATCGTGCTCGCGATGCTCGCCGCGATCCTGGCCTCGATCGCCCGCGGGTATTACCGGGACGGGCCGCTCGAGCCTGATGCTCCCACCGGTCAGGGCTCGAAGGCAGTGGTCCAGGTGCTCGGGAATCTCGGCGTCGACGTGGACGTGGACCGCCACACGGCCGACGCCGCAGAGGCGCTGCGCAACGGCCGCACCGTGCTGGTCACCGCCCCGCGGAGCCTCAGCGCCGACCAGCTGATGACCCTCGCCGAGGCCCATGAGGACGGGGACGGACGCCTGGTGCTGGTCGCCCCCGATCTGGTGACCCTCTCCTTCGTCTCTCCGGAGATCATGCCTTCGGGCGCGGTGCGGACCGAGACCCTGATCGAAGCCGGCCCCGGCTGCGGCGATCTCCAGCATCAGGCCGAAGCGGTCCTGGTCCCCGCGGCCGAGGAGGCGATCCGAGGTGCCGCGTCCCTGTACCGGGTCGCGGGCGACAGCGAGGGCAGCTCCTGCTTCAGCACCGAGCAGGGCTCGCTCGTGGCCGAGCATGAGGGGGTGGTCGTGCTGGGCAGCGCGGATCTGCTCACCAACGACACCCTGGGCCGGGCGGACAACTCCGCCCTGGTGCTGAACCTCCTCGGGGCCGAAGGCGAGCTGAGCTGGTACGTCCCCTCTGCGACCGATCCGATGGGCTCGACCTCGCAGACCCTGCTCGGCTATCTGCCGGACTGGGCGGGCCCGCTCCTGCTGTGGCTGCTGCTGATCGCGACCGTCGCGCTGGTGGCTCTCAGCCGACGCTTCGGACCGGTCGTGGTCGAGCCGCTGCCAGTCACCGTCCGCCCCCAGGAGCTGGTCCTGGGCAGGGCCCGGCTGCTCCAGCAGTCCGGCAGCCGGCAGGCCGCCGCGACAGCGCTGCGATCGGCGACGGCGACCCGGCTCGCGAATCGTCTCGGGCTGCGCCGTGAATCCGCCCTCGACGGTCTGCTGGCGGCGCTCGCACCGCATGTGGACCGCTCCCCCGAGCAGCTGCGCACGCTGCTCGGACCCGCCCCCGTCACCAGCGACCAGGACCTCGTGCGCCTCGCACACGACCTCGACCATCTCGAGAAGGAGATCGACCGATGACTGACCCCACCCCGGGCGCCGTCCCGCCCGCCGCACCCACCACCACCGAGGTGCCCGGCGCCGGTCCTGATGTCGACCAGGACACCCGCGCCCAGCTCCAGCGCCTCTCCACCGAGATCCACAAGGGGGTGGTGGGGCAGGACGCGGCCGTGACCAGCCTGGTCGTGGCGCTGCTGTGCCGCGGGCACGTGCTGCTCGAGGGCGTGCCGGGCGTCGCCAAGACGCTGCTGGTCCGCTCGCTGGCCGCAGCGCTCGATGTGCGGATGCGGCGCGTGCAGTTCACCCCTGACATGATGCCCGGCGACATCACCGGATCGCTCATCTACGACACCGCCACCAGCGATCTCGTCTTCCGCGAGGGCCCCGTCTTCACCAATCTGCTGCTGGCCGACGAGATCAACCGCACCCCGCCCAAGACGCAGTCCGCGCTGCTGGAGGCGATGGAGGAGCGGCAGGTGACCGTCGACGGGGCGAGCCGGCCGCTGCCTGACCCCTTCGTGGTGATCGCCACCCAGAACCCGATCGAGTTCGACGGCACCTACACCCTGCCCGAGGCCCAGCTGGACCGCTTCCTGCTCAAGGCCGTCATGCCGTTGCCGGAGCGGGAGGTCGAGGTGGACGTGCTGCGTCGCCACGCCGATGGCTTCGACACCACGGACCTCGCGGCGATGGGTCTGCGGGCAGTGGTGGACATCCCCTCCCTGCATCGCGCCCAGCGCGATGTCGCCGCGGTGGTGGCCGAGGATCCCGTGGTGCAGTACATCGTGGACGTGTGCCGGGCCACCCGTCGCTCCCCCAGCCTCACCCTCGGGGTCTCACCGCGCGGCGCGATCTCGCTCCTGCGCACCTCCCGGGCCTGGGCCTATCTCTCCGGGCGCGATTTCATCACGCCGGATGACGTCAAGACCATGGCCCTGTCCACGCTCTCCCACCGGGTGCGCCTGACGACCGAGGCCGAGCTCGAGGGCACCCAGGTCGAGGCCGTGCTCGCCGCGACCCTCGCCTCCGTGCCGGTACCCCGCTGAGGAAGGGCTGATGAGGATCTCGCTGACCCCGCGCGCGGCCCTGGTCGCGCTGCTCGCGCTGCCCGTGATCGTGCTCTGGCCCCAGTGGTGGGTGGTGCTGATCCTGGTGGCGCTGTGGGCGCTGGTGATCCTCGCCGATGCGTTCACGGCCCCGGACCCGCGCCGGATCCGGGTACGCCGCGAGGCGCCGACGCAGGTGCGGCTCGGCAACACCGTCCGCGGCCGACTGCTGCTGACGAATCCCACCTCACGCACCGCTCGGCTCGAGGTGCGCGATGCCTGGAACCCCACCGCCGGGCTCGACGCCCAGCGCTGCGCGCTCGACGTCCCCGCACAGGAACGACGGGCCGTCGCGCAGAGCTTCACCCCCACCCGCCGCGGAGAGCACAGCTCGCGCACGCTGCTGGTCGCTTCACGCGGCCCGCTGGGGCTGGCCCGGCGCACCACCGCGGTCGACACCCCGGGGCGGTTGCTGGCCCTGCATCCCTTCGGGTCACGCCGGCATCTGCCGTCGCGGGTCCAGCGGCTGCGCGAGCTCGAGGGGCTGGCGGCGATCCATCAGCGTGGGCAGGGGACCGAGTTCGACTCCCTGCGCGACTTCGTGGACGGGGACGATGTGCGCTCGATCGACTGGCGCGCCACCGCCCGTCGGCGCAGCGTGGTGGTGCTCACCTGGCGACCCGAACGGGATCGTCATGTGCTGATCGTGGTGGACACCTCGCGCACCTCGGCCGGCCGGCTCGGTGAGTCGACCCGGCTGGATGCGGCCTTCGACGCCGCGCTGCTGCTGACCGCGCTCGCGGGGCAGGCCGGTGACCGGGTGGATCTGATCTGCGTGGACCGCATCCCCCACCTGTCGGTGCTCGGCTCGACCCGCACCAAGGTCCTCCACGACATGGTCACCGCGACCGCTGCGGTGGATCCGGCGCTCGTGGAGACCGACTGGGAGCTCGCCGCGAGCACCATCGCAGAGCGCGCCCGTCGGGGCTCCCTGGTGGTGCTGCTGACCCCGGTCGAGCCCTCTGTGGTCCACACCGGGCTGCTGCCGGTGGCGGCCCGTCTGGCCAGGGACCATCCACTCGTGGTCGCCTCGGTCTCCGATCCGGCGCTCGAGGAGCTCGCCGCGGGCCGCGGCGATCTGGAGTCCGTGTATCTCGCGGCGGCGGCAGAGCAGGCCCGCGCCGAGCGATCGGGCGTCTCTCACGCCCTCGAGCGGGTCGGCGCGCATGTGGTCGATGCCCCGCCGGATCGGGCCCCCCAGGCTCTCGCGGATGCCTATCTCGCCCTGAAGGCCGCTGGAAAGCTCTGAGCCGTGCGCCGTCCCCCTCCGGGCATCACCGGAGGGGGCGCCGCGGCTCAGGGCCGACGGGCGAGGACGCGGTAGGTGTGCCAGTGCTTCGGGCCGCTGAACGAGCGTCCATCGCGTTCCTCCTCGACCAGCTCGAGCACCTCGAGCCCGTCCAGCAGGGCCTCGACCTCCGGCCGGGTCAGGAAGGTGCCGTCCGTCCCTGCCCAGTCGTCACGTTCTCCGAAGAGGTCCACGGCCAGGATCCCCCGCGCTCGCAGCCCGGCCCTCATGACGTCCCACAGCGTGTCGAAGGACCCGCGCGGCAGGAAGGGCAGGGAGGCGCAGGCCAGGATCAGATCGGCCCCGGGCAGTTCACGGAGCTGCGAGAGGTCGAGGATCTCGGCGTGCACCGGCAGCTCGGCGGCGAGCTCCTCGAGGGCGCCGCTCACGCTCGGGTCCACGTCATAGGCGTGGACCGTGAATCCGTTCTCGGCGAGGAATCGTGCTTCGATGCCGCGACCGCATCCGAGCTCGACAGCGACCGGTCGATCTCTCCCGGCGGTGGGATCGTTCCCCGAGGTGGGCTCATTCCCGCCGGGGAGCTCCTCCGCCGCGTCGCTATGGGCGAGGGCGACGGCCCGCTGAGCGAGCGGGCGCACCGCTCGCTCGGCCTGGGCCGCGTTGTACTCGGAGAAGTCACGGTCGGAGTGGCTGCGTTGCACGGCACTGAGCGTAGCGGATCCCCGCAGCCGGATGTCTCCGTTCAGCCGGCGGTCGCGAGGTGGTCGCCGACCAGCTCCGCGGAGAGATCCCCGGTGATGCCGGCGCGATGCACCTGGCGGCCACGGCCCAGCATGAACACCATGAAGGCCAGCCAGGCCGCCGCGCCGATGCCGATCCGCACCGCGGGCGGCAGGGTGCTCGGGGTCACGAAGGCTTCGATGAATCCTGAGACCAGCAGCACGGGCACCAGCCCGATCGCGACGGTCACCAAGGCGCGCGCGGATCGTGAGAGCGCCCAGAGCCGCGGCACCGGGCCCGGCCGTACCCAGGCCCAGAAGGTGCGCAGTCCGGCACCGGCGCCGACCAGCACCGAGGTGATCTCGAGCAGTCCGTGCGGAAGGATATAGATGAAGAAGGTGTCCAGCCCCCCGTAGGCACCCATCACCCCTGCGGACAGGCCGACGTTCAGCCCGTTCTGCACCAGCATGATCACCGGCCAGAATCCGGTGACGCCGAAGACCACCGCCTGGACCGTGATCCAGGCATTGTTCGTCCACACCTGGGCGGCGAATCCCGAGGCCTCGCCCTGGAAGTAGTAGCTGACGAATTCATGCTGTGCGAGGGAGCGCTGCGCCGCCTCGGGCACCACCAGCCCTCTCGCCGTGGCGTCGAATCCGAAGTAGAAGCCCGTCACCAGGGCCGAGACCAGGAAGAGCCCGGCCGCCAGGGCCACCGTCCACCGCGCCTCGTAGAGCGCCGCGGGCAGGTCCTCCCAGAAGAAGGTGCGGGCGTGCTTCCACAGCGGGATGCGGGCGCCGGTGATCCGCAGTCTCGCGCGGTGCACCAGCAGGGAGAGACGGGAGATCAATGCCGGGTCGGGGTTGGTGGAGCGGACGGTCGACAGGTGGGTGGAGGTCTCCTGATAGAGGGAGAGCAGCTCGTCGATTCCGGCCGCGTCGAGGTGCCGGCTCCGGGAGAGCTCCTGGAGCCGGTCCCACTGCTGTCGGTGCACGGCGATGAAGGCGTCGGTGTCCACGCTCTCAGGGTAGGGTCCCGCGGGGCTCGGGACCGCCGACGAAAGTCGGAGGCCAGGGCGTCGTAAGCCGACGGTCGGCGCTGACCTCCACGCCGCTGCGGTGTCAGGATGGGGCCATGGCAACCATGGGAACCACAGCGACGGTCTCCCCCGTCGATCGCGATGCCCTGATCACCGGAGACGCTGTGCTGCTGGACCTGCGCACGGCATCCTTCGCGACCCGCATGCTCTCCGCCGTGATCGACGGGGTGCTCCAGCTCGCGATCCTGGTCGGAGGCACCATCGCGATGGCCTGGCTCGCAGCCCGTGCCGAGCTCGATGACGGCATGGTCGTCGCCGCGGTGCTGGTGATGTCGGTGCTCGCGTACGTCGGCTACCCGGTGCTGTGCGAGCTGCTGCTGCGGGGCCGTTCGGTGGGCCGCCTGGCCATGGGGACCAGGGTGGTGCGTGATGACGGCGGGCCCGTCCACGTGCGCCAATCGCTGATCCGCGCGGTGATGGCGATGCTCGAGATCTGGTCGACCTCCGGGGCGATCGCACTGACCTGCTCGGTCATCGACCGCCGGTCACGGCGGGTGGGCGATCTGCTGGCCGGCACCATGGTGATCCAGGAGCGGATGCGTGACCGCACTCCCCAGCGCGTCGAGGTGCCCGCCTCGCTGCAGGACTGGGTGCAGGGGGCGGACGTCGGGCGCCTGCCGGTCACGCTGATGCAGGATGTCCGCTCGTTCCTGCCCAGGGCGTCCACCATCAACCCGGAGTCCCGCCGTCAGCTCTCCCGGGATCTGCTGCGGCGGACTCTGCCGCACGTCGCCCCGGCGCCACCGCCGGGCACCGACCCGGAGTCATTCCTCACCGCGGTGCTCGCCGAACGGTCCCGCCGTGACGAGCAGCGCCTGCGACGCAACCAGGAGTGGCAGCGCGAGCTGTCCGCCGAGGTCCGCGCCGTGCCGTTCAGCGCCTGAACGACACCGATCCGGAACCGGGCCGCGGACCGTGCCGCTCGCGTCGCCGCTGCGGGGCAGTGGCGCCGTCGCTGCTCAGCTCAGCTGCGCGCAGGCTCCTGTGCCGTCGGCTCCTGCTGGCGCCCGGCGATGAGCACCGGGATCCCGCCCTCGACCGGGTGGACCCGTGTGCAGCTGCTGCACTGCATCGCCCGCTCCACATCACGCAGCTCACCGCCGCAGTCCGGGCAGCGCAGGATCGCGCGCACCCAGCTGGGCACATCCGCGCCGCTCGCTCCCGCTGCAAGGACCATGGAGCCCGCTCCCTCTCGATCTGATGCCTCCGACGTCCCCACGGCGCCCGCACCGTCGGAGCTCGACTCTGCAGAACCGACGGCCAGGCCTGGAACCGTGCCTGACACCGTGCCGGGGGTCGCGCCCTCGACGAGGTCGTCCTCGTGCACGAGCGCGAGGATCTCGTCCCGCAGACGGATCATGGTGATCTCCCGCTCCGCCTCGACGTTCAGCCGCAGCAGTGCCTCTGTATGGGAGGAGCGCAGGGAGAACCACCAGCGGTCCTCGGCTGCCAGCTCCTGGTCCCAGTGCTCGACCGTGAGCCCGTCGAGATCATCGATGCGCGCGCCGGGCAGCGCGGCCATATGGTCGCGCACCCGATCACGAGCCGCTGCGGCATCGTCGACCCGGCGATTGATCTCTCCGCTCGCGGCGTAGGGGTCGTGCGCCGCGACCACTGCGGAGAAGGGCGCGTCGGATTCCGAGAGGGCGGCCAGCACATGAAGTGCGGCGAGCATCCCGGAATCAGCGAAGAAGAAGTCCCGGAAGTAGTAGTGAGCGGAGTGCTCACCGCCGAACACCGCATTGCGCTCGGCCATGATCGCCTTGATCAGCGCATGGCCGACGGGCGTGCGGACGGGCTCTCCCCCGGCCTCACGGACGGCCTCTGCCACGTGGCGTGAGGAGACCAGGTTCGCGATCACTGCCGGGCGCTCCTCGCCGGCGGCACGGGCACGGGCGATCTCGCGCTGGGCGATCAGGGCGGTGATCGCCGAGGGCGGCACCGGCACCCCGTTCTCGTCCAGCACCACGCAGCGATCGGCATCGCCGTCGAAGGCGAGGCCGAGGTCCGCACCCTCACGGAGCACCGCGTTCTGCAGGTCAACCAGATTCTCCGGACGCAGCGGATCGGCGGGGTGGTGGGGGAAGCTGCCGTCGAGCTCGAAATGGAGCTCGATCAGTTCGATCTGGGGAAGCACTCCGAGCACCGCGGGTGCGGTGTGTCCGGCCATTGCGGAGGCCGCATCGACCACCACCCGCAGCCGACGGGTCCCGGTCAGGGGCACCAGCTCGTGGAGGGTGGCGGCGTAGTCGGCGAGGGTGTCGATGCCCTCGGAGCGGCCTTCTCCGTGCGTCGGGATCTCGCCCGCCTCGAGGTAGGCCTCGGCGCCGCGGCGGATCTCGTCGAGACCGGTGTCCCGTCCCACCGGACGGGCGCCGGGGAGGCACAGCTTCATTCCGTTGTCTGCCGCCGGGTTGTGGGAGGCCGTGATCATCACGCCGGCCGCACGATGCAGTCCTGAGGCGCAGTAGAGCTGATCGGTCGAGGACAGGCCCCCATCGGCGACGATCGCGCCTCGGCGCACTGCGCCCTCGATCACGGCGCGGGAGAGCTCCGGAGAGCTCAGGCGCATGTCGTGGGCGACGATCAGCTCGGGGTCGTCCAGGAAGTCTGCGAAGGCGGCACCGAAGGCGCGTGCGATCTCGACCGTGAACTCCTCGCCCGCCACGCCGCGCACATCATTGGTCTTGACGATGCCGGCGAGGTCATGGACGGCGGCTGAGGACGGGGTTCGACGGCTGTTCGGCTCAGTCATCGGCTCAGTCATTCGTGCTCCTGACCACATGCAGGTGGCGGGCGGGAGCCGCACCACGGGACGGCGTGTCACGGGAGCTGCGGGCGGTCCCGCGCGACGAGGTCGGGGCCGGCTCGGAGCTCGCCTGCTGGGGACGCACGGCGTCGGCCAGCGCGACCAGGTCGTCGCTGACCACCTCGGCGCCAGGCACTCTCAGCAGCTCCCAGCCGCGCGGCGCGGTCATCCGGGTCGCATGCTCGCGGCAGAGGTCGTAGGCGTGGGGCTCGCTGGTCCTGGACAGGGGGCCGAGCACCGCCGTCGAGTCCTCGTATACGAAGGTCAGCGAACTGACGGCTGGCCTGGAGCAGGCGGTCCGGGAGCATTCACGAGCAGGCACGTCCAGCAGTGTACGCAGGTGGCTCGACTGCCGGTGGAGGGCGCGCCCTGATACCGCGGCGCGGGCCGCCCATCCTCGGGCAGGACGGGAACTAGAGTGCGATCCATGGATGTCGAGCCGCTTCTCCCCGGACCTCCGGCCCCTCGTCAGGGTCCGCGCCGCCGCGATCGCCGCGGCCGCGGGAGGCGTTGGGACCTGATCCCGCCCCACCTGCCCGGCTACCGCACCCGCCGGGATCGTTTCGACGATCTCGTCGCCGACGCCGGGGCGATGCTCGCCGAGCGGTTCCCGCGCCGCTTGGCGCATATGCAGGTGCTGGTCGAGGAGGTGCCACCGGCCGATCCTGCCCCCTGGGAGGAGGCGACGGTGATGCTCGGAAGGGTGATCCCGCCCTCACGCAGCAACCCTGCCCGGGTCATCGTCTACCGACGACCGCTGCAGACCCGCTGCGCCGACGAGGCTGAGCTGGAGATGCTGGTGCGTCAGGTGCTGTCCGAGCAGATCGGCTCGCTGCTGAACATCCCGCCCGAGGATGTGGATCCCGAGGCCTGGAGCGCGTGATCCGGGAGCCATGTTCAGTGCACAGTGCTCAGTGCTCTGTGCTCAGTGCTCTGTGCTCCGCACTCCGTGAGCTGACCAGCTCGGGTCATTCCGCCAGGCGCACCACGACCGGCTCCCCGCCGCCCTGGTCGGAGAGCACCGGGACGGAGGACAGCAGCACACCCCCGGCACCGTCGTCAGCTCGTTGCATCCAGCTCGCATGCACTGCTCCGGGCACCTCCGGGACCACGCTGAGCGCGGCCGCCGAGCCGCCGCCGATCTGCAGCTGCTCCGCGGTGACCGTCGTGGTCGAGCCGGTGTTCACGGCGACGTCCACGGGGTCACCGGCGGATCCGTCGGCCGCGATCGGCACCACGGTGACCGCGGAGTCCGCGGTGCCGATCAGAGTGAGCTCACCGGCACCGGCCTGGATCGGAAGGGCGCTCATGCCGTGGGAGCGCAGCGCGGGAGCAGGGGCCACCAGTGTGAAGTCGACCGGGGCGCCGACGGTGTCCCCGGGCAAGTCCTTCCCCGTGCGGACGCTGCGGGTGACCGCGGCGATGGGGTCTGCGGCGCGGACGCTCACGGCATAGGTGCCGTCGGGCAGTCCGTCCAGCGTGGTGCGCAGCACGCTGCCGGCAGGAATCTCGATCTTCTCGAGGGCAGGGATCTCGAGTGCGCCCTCGGCACCGTGCACCTCGACCGTGGCCGTGGTGTCCACGCCCTGGGGGTTTGCGAGCACCAGCGTGGGCGGTGTCCCGGCGACGTCCACCCCAGGCATCTGCAGCTCGGTCGACGCGGCGGGCAGGGGCGAGAGGATCTCGGCGCCGCCGGGGGTGAGCCCGTCACGCTCGGTGGTCTGGACGTGCATCGCCAGCGGTGAGCCGAGCACGGAGACGTCCACCCCGACAGCGGCCTGACCAGCGGCGATGGATTCGAGCAGCACTCGTCCCTCCGCCCCCGGGGCCACGACGACCTGGCTGCGTCCCTCCATCGCGGCGGGCCCCTCCTCGGTCCACAGCTGCACCGAAGCGGTGGCGGGACGCTCGGTCGGGTTGTGGAGCACCAGCACGGAGCTGTCCCCGGTGTCGGTCGACATCCCGAGGAACCTCGCCTCGGTCGCAGGCTCGGCGCAGCGGGAGACCGCGAGCGAGCGGTAGTCCCCGCTGGAGGTGATCGTGGATTGGAGGGTGTCCGTCACCGGTCGCCCGTCCTCGGAGGTCGCCGAGGTGACGTGGGGGGTCCCCTCGGCCGCCGGCAGGTCCAGCACGGAGACCCCGATGTCCTGGGAGACGGGCTGGTCCCCCAGATCGGTGCCGTCGGCGCCGCGGGCGGTGATCGAGGGGGCGCGGACGGATCCGTCGTCCTCCTGCTGCGTGGTGGAACCGCTGACGGTGCCGAACAGGACCGATGAGCCGGGTTCGACGGACGTCGTGCGCAGGGAGATCGCGGTGCTGGGAGGGGTCACGGCGAGCTCGCTGTCCGGTCCGCTGTCCAGGAGCTCTTCGGGCAGCAGCAGCGGTCCCTGGCACCAGCGGGTGCTGGCGCCGGGTTCCGACTCGACCGTCGCGCGCTGCACGGACGGGACGTCCTCGGAGGGAGCGGTGGCCAGCGCGCCGGCGGCCAGGGCGAGCGGCACCACGGCGGCCAGGGACAGCAGGACCCTGGCCGCGCTCCGGCGCGGGTGCTCCGGCACCGGCTGCTCCCCGTGCTCGTCCAGCAGGGCGCGCTCGTCGAGCGTCGGGTGCTCAGCCATACATCTCCTCAGCCGTGCGGGTGCGGACCCGCCAGGGGATCGCCAGCAGTGCGGTGAGCGCGGTCGCGCCGTAGAGCAGGAGCCGCCAGAGCAGCAGCAGCGGCTGCTCCCGGTGCACATCGATCTCGCCCTCGGTCCCTGCGGGCACCACGAACCCCTGCGCCCAGCCGTCGATCTCGACGGGGACGAGTTCGTCACCGTCGAGGGTCGCCCGCCAGTCGGTGTCGAAGCGCTCGGAGAGGACCACGGTGCGCTCGACGTCCTCGGCGGGGATCGTCCCCGACGCCTCGATCACCTCGCTGGCCAGGGGCAGCGGGGCCGCGCCGCCCGCGACCAGTGCCCGCGGCGCGGCATCGACCACTCGCCACAGACCGCCCCGTGAGCTCTCGGTGACCTTCTCGAGCTGGGTGGAGCTGTCCAGGGTGCGCATCAGCTCCTGCTGCTGGGCCGGATCGCCCGGGACCACGACATAGGCGATGGCGAGATGGGCGACGGCCTGGTCCTCGGCGTCCATGCTTGCCTGACTCCCGCCACCGGAGAGCATCCCGGCGACCGTCTCGCGCAGCGCTGCGGAGGCGGGATCGTCATCGACGGCCCTGCCTGCCTGCACGGTGGCGACGTCCCGGGCGTCGGCGATCACGGCATGCTGGATGACGGTGTCCCCGCCGTGCACGACCAGCTCGGCGCGGACGGCGCCGTCGTCCTCCCCGGTGAGGACCAGCACGCGGGCGCGGGCGTCGGTGCGGCCCTGGTCCGCGGCTGCGGCCGGAACCTGCCCCCGTTCGATCCGCTCCAGCTGCAGCTGGCCGGGCAGCACCAGCGTCCAGCCGACGACCGTCGCGAGGCAGGCGAGCGCCACGACGGAGCCGATGAGCCCGGTGGCCGCGCGCCGGAGGCTGGAATCATGTGACTCCCTGCGAGCGAGGCCGTCGAAGGTGGCGGCCGCGCCGATCGCCAGGGCCAGCAGGATGACGCTGAGCAGTGCGTGCAGCGGTGGCGTGACCAGGTGCCCGGCTGCGACACCCGTCCAGGTGCCGCGGGCCAGGAGCACCGTCAGCAGGCCGAGTGCGGCCAGCAGCACGCTGAAGCGTCCGGCACGTCCCGCGGCGCTGGCCAGCAGCGGGGCGCAGAGTGCGGCGAGCGCGACCGGGGCGACGGGCAGCAGCGGAAGCAGCAGCGCCGCGGTCTCCCCCACCAACGGGATCAACACTCCCTGGACCTGGGGAGCGACCGGCCAGAGCCCCGCCAGATCGAGGGTCGAAGCGGTCCCTCCCGTGGGCGGGACCCCCGCCACCGCCAGCAGCGTTCGGGGATGGCCGAGATAGCTCGGGAGGTAGGGTGCGTGCAGGGCGAGGGACGGCAGCAGCACCCAGAGCAGACGGCGCCGCCGGCCGGGGACGGCGATCGCGATCAGCGCCAGTGCTGCCGCGGCGAGCAGCACCAGCACGGGCTGGACCGCTCCGATCACCAGCAGCAGCAGCCCGCCCGCAGCGGCGGCGGACGTGCTGGCCTGCGAGACCTTGTGCGGCAGTCCGATGGCGCGGCCGAGGGCCAGAGCGAGCAGCGGGAGCAGCATGTGCACCAGCAGCAGCGGCCAGGCCCCGACCGCGAGCGCGGTCAGGAGGGACGGTGCCAGGGCCCACACGGTGGTGATCACCAGGCGGGCGCCGACAGCGCGGGTGATGGCGCCGGAGGCCCACCACGCCAGCAGGACGCTGATCGGTACTGCGGCGAAGACCAGGACCTCGATCAGCAGCCCCCCGCCGAGAGGGAGATGCCCCAGCAGCCTGATGAGGGTGTCACCAGGCCCACGCTCTCCGAGCCCGCCGGGGATCCAGCTCGACCAGGCCGCGGCCCAGAGGGCATCCCAGCTCTCGGGCAGCGGGCGCAGCCCGGGGCCGGCGAGCTCCCCGCGGCCGAAGAGGCCTCGCAGGGCGAACAGCCCGAGGACCGCCGCCGCGAGACCGACCACGCCGGTCCACACGATGTGACGGCCGTAGTCGGCATCCTCGAGTCCGTGCCGGGTCCCAGCGATCCCCCAGGTGGTGTACCGGATCCGTCGGCGCCGGTCGTCGTCTGCGAACAGCCGGCTCCAGGTGTCGTCGACCCACCGCCGCATTCCCTCGCCGCGCGGCAGGTAGAGCGGGGCCAGGCGCCCGCGCGGCACCCGCGACCGGCGCCGGTCCTTCCGCCCGCGGGCGAGAACACGGCGCACCCGCGGCAGGACCGCCAGCGCGGCACGCAGCTCCATCAGCGCGAGGCGCGGAGCGGACGCGGCGACCGCGCCGAGCATCCGCAGCAGCGTCTCCAGAGGCAGCAGCACCAGGGTGAGCAGGGCGTGGACCAGCCGACGCTGCTTGAGCAGCGTGAGCACCTGCCCGGTGCGCTGCTCCTGGAGGCGCTCGAGCAGGGGGCGGGTGGGAGAGGGGTGCAGCACCCGGGCGGAGGCCTGGACCGCGACCCGCTCGCCGGACCGCCAGATGCGCCGGCACAGGTCGATCTCGGCCCAGGGCGCGGGCAGATCAGGGTCGAGGCCGCCCACCTCCCGCAGGGTCAGCTCACGGACCAGCATGCCCGGCAGCGGGACCGCGAGGACGTCCTGGCGCCAGTCGGCCTGTCCCTGATCGATCTCGCCGGGGTCGACCCCGGTGATGATCCGGCCTCCATGGGTGAGGGTCAGGCCGACGTCCACGAGGGCATCCGCGCTCTCGGCGGTCAGGGGCAGCTCGTCCCCGTTCTCCACCTGGCGTACGCGCTTCGCGCCGATCGCCGCAGTGTTCGGCGAGCGCTCGACCACTTCCAGCTGATGCTCGAGGGCGTCGAGGCTTGGCGTCGCGCCATCGACCACGAACCAGAGCCAGGACTCGCTGGCCGCGCCCTCAGCGGCCGCGACGCGACGGCCTGTCCGGGAGGTCTCCTCGCGGAGGCGCAGAGGCACCCGGGCGAGGTCCTCGGCCTGCTGGGTGCGTTCACGCTCGACGGCGGCGCTGTCGACCGCGCGGGCGCGGCGTCTGCTGGGCCGCGCTGCCTTCTCGCTGCTCTCGGGGATTCCTCGGGGCTCTGCGTCACTTCCGGGTGCCGCGTCGCGGTGGGAGAGGTCGTCGTTGCTGTGGGAATCGTCGCCGCTGTGGGAGTGGTCGCCGCTGTGGGAGTCGCCGCCGCGGGGGTCTGTGCGGTCGCGGGGGTCTGTGCGGTCGCGGGAGTCTGTGCGGTCGCTGGAATCGGTGTCGCGGGCGAGGAGCGCGAGGGTCTCACGGACCGTCCCGGCGCGGTTGAGCGCGCCAGAGACGGGCAGGATCTCATCGATCGTGCCGTCACCGAGGTCCCTCGCGACAGCGTCGCCGACCTCCTCGGCAAGATCCGACGGGGCGACCACCACGATCCGATCGGCCTGACGGGACTGCGCCGTCAGCGCGGTGCGCAGCGCGTCATGGGTGCGCGGGGTCGTCGTCCCGCTCAGCAGGACGACCGCGGTGATGTGACGGTCGCTCACCAGGGAAGGATGTCAGACCACCCGGCGCTTGAGCTTGCGACGCTCACGCTCGGACAGTCCGCCCCAGATCCCGAAGCGCTCATCGTTCTCGAGGGCATACTCGAGGCACTCGGCACGCACCTCGCAGGAGACGCAGACCTTCTTGGCCTCGCGGGTGGAGCCGCCCTTCTCGGGGAAGAACGCCTCCGGGTCGGTCTGCGCGCACAGGGCACGCTCCTGCCAGGTCAGCTCGACGTCGTCGGAGTCCTGCCCGGCGAAATCGAGCAGGGACAGCTCGGCACGCGCGTCGTCTTCGACTCGTTCCGCATCCATGGCCACCACTCCTTCCACTGCTGTGTCGACCACCGAAGGCCCGTTGGAGCCCAAAAGTACACCGGTGTAGTTATGGTCCGTCAAGCGGCGTCGGCGCGTCGCCTTGCATATCGCATCCGAATCACATTCCCGGGAGGCCCCGTGTCCATCGCTTCACCGCCTGCACAGGCAGCATCGCGCACGCCTGATCCGGCCCCCTCGCCGGTCACCGTACTGCCCGTCACCGGGCTCGGCGAGATCCGCGAGGGCGACGACCTCGGCGCCCTGCTCACCGCGGCCCTGGCCCCGCTGTCCCCGGCCGACGGCGACGTGCTGTGCATCTCCACGAAGGTCGTCTCCAAGGCGCTGGGACTGCGCGTGGCCCCCGAGGATCGTGACGAAGCGATCCGTGCCGCGGCGGTGCGCACCGTCGCCCGCCGTCTGCACACGCGGGTGGTCACCTCCGTGGTGCAGATTGCGTCCGGCCCGGTGATGGCGGCCGCCGGGGTCGATTCGTCCAACGCTCCCGAGGGACCGCTGCTGCTGCCCGAGGATCCCGATGCCTGCGCGCGGGAGCTCCGCGCCCACCTGGTCGAGTCGCTGGGCGTGGATCTGGGCGTCCTGCTGACCGACACCTCCTCCCGCGTCTGGCGAGTGGGGGTCGGGGACATCGCGCTCGGCGCCGCGGGTGTCAGTGCGCTGCAGGACTTGCGCGGAGGGACCGACGCCGATGGTCGGCCGCTGCATGTCACGGTGCGGAACCTCGCCGATGAGCTCGCCGCCGCCGCCGATCTGGTCAAGGGCAAGGCCAGCGGGGTGCCGGCCGCTCTGGTGCGGGGAGTCGCCTCCGCGACCGCGGATGATGTGCCGGCTCGGGAGCTCTCCCGTACCGGGGGCGATGACTGGTTCCGTCGGCCCAGCCTCGAATCGGTCTGGGTCTCCCTAGGGCTGACTCCGGAGCAGGAGCCCATCGCCCGGATGTCTCCTGAGCCTGATGGGGAGCGGATCGCCCGGGCACTCGCTGTCGCGTCCCTGCCCCGGGCCGGGCAGCTGCCCGGCACCGCAGCGGCCCACCTGAGAGCGGGTGCACAGGATCGTCCGCATATCGTGGTGGAGGCCGCGGACGATTCGACCGCCGCGCTGATCCACGCTGCGACGCTCGCAGAACGGATCCGCACCGCGCTGGGTGCCGAATCCCTCGCCGCCGCCCTGCCGGAGATCTCCCTCGAGATCTCCGTCCCCGATCCTCTGGAGGACCTGACATGAGCGAGCACCGCACGCCGAGCATGGACACCGGTGCCCAGCTGCTGCGCGCCCTGGAACAGACCGGTCCGAACCCGGTGCTCGCCTGGTACGGCGAAGCGTCTCGGATCGAGCTGTCCGGCCACGTGCTCGCCAACTGGGTGATCAAGGCGATCGGGCATCTTCACGACGAGATCGCGCTCGCCCCGGGCGACCAGATGGTCCTGGATCTCCCTCCCCATTGGAAGCGCCTGGTGCTGGCCCTGGCGGCCTGGTCCCTCGGCGCGGAGGTGACCTGGTACGACCGTGAGGGCTCCGCAGGTGACGCAGCGGGCACTGGAGATGCAGTGCTTCCGGTCCCGTCGCCGCAGGTGGTCGCCACCGACCGACCCGACTCGGAGCTGGCCGAGAGCGCGGATGAGGTGCTCGCCCTCCAGGCGGTCTCGCTCGCACCGCGCTACGACGGGGAGCTGCCTGCGCTGGTCCACGACTGGCTCAGCGAGGTGCGAGGGAGCTCCGACCGGCTCGGGGTGGCTCTGCCCCGCTGGAGCGGCCCCGCGCCGCTCGAGCCGGCTGTCCCGCAGCGGCCGAGCACGGCGCACGGCACGCCCCTCCCCCGGGTGCTGGTGGAGGACGACGGGCTGCCCGCGGCCGCGCAGCTGCTCGGGGCACTCCTGGCCGGTGGCGGGATCGTGGGGCCCGCGAGCGCGGTGGGCGAGCACCAGGAGCGCGAGGAGGGCGTGACCGAGCAGCTCCGCCCTCGCTGACAGCCCGAGACGGGTGCTGCTCGGACCGCTCAGATGGCCCGGCGGAAGCTGTTCGGACGGCTCGGACGGCTCGGGCAGCCCTGAGAGCTGAGAGAGGCGGCTCAGCCCGCGCGGAGCGTCGCGACGGCCTCGGTGGGGTCACCGTCGAAGATGGCCTGCCCCTTACGGAGCACCACGATGCGGGTGCACAGCTTCTCGAGCATCTCGAGCTCATGGGAGACGACCACCATGGTGCGGCCGGCCTCCTGCAGCTCACGGATCCGTTCGAGGCACTTGCGCTGGAACGGCTCGTCGCCGACGGAGAGGATCTCGTCGACCAGGAAGATGTCCGGCTCGGTGTGCACCGCCACGGAGAAGGCCAGGCGCAGGAACATCCCTGAGCTGTAGTACTTCACATCGGTGTCGATGAACTCCTCGATCTCGCTGAAGGCAACGATCTCCTCGAACTTCTCATCGATCTGCTCGCGGCTCATCCCGAGGATGGCGCCGTTGAGGTAGACGTTCTCGCGCCCGGAGAGGTCGGGGTGGAAGCCGGCGCCCACCTCGATCAGGCCCGCCACCCGGCCCCGCAGGAGCACCCGTCCGTGGTCCGGGTAGAGCACTCCGGAGATGGTCTTGAGAAGGGTGGACTTCCCAGAGCCGTTGAAGCCGATCAGCCCCACCGTCTCCCCCGCGTGCACCGTGAGGTCCACGTCGTCCAGGGCCAGGAAGGAGTCGGCCAGCTTCTTGCGCTTCAGCGCCGAGAACACGAGCTCCTTGAGGGAGTGGTCGTGGCGCAGGGAGAACTGCTTGGTGACGTGCTCGATGCGCACCATCTCGCGGTCGGTGGGGACCGCGGCGGAGGCGGGCACGGAGTCGATGTTCGGGCTCATCCGGGCGCTCCTGTCACAGTTCCTGGGCGAAGCGCCGCTTCGAGCGCTCGAAGAGGACGTTGCCGGCCACGAAGGTCACCGCCGCGATCAGCAGCCCGGCCCACCACAGCCCGAAGGGCTCGCCCGCGGCGGTGAGCGAGGGATCCGCGGCGACGGCCTCGACCACGGAGGGTGAATAGCGCCAGAAGGCGACGTGGAACAGCTCGACCACGATGGTCAGCGGGTTCAGCTGATACAGCCACCACCACACGGTCCCCCCGATCGCGTCCTCGACCATCGAGATCCGGTAGAGGACCGGCGAGAGCCAGGTCGCGACCATGACGATCAGATCCACGAAGTTCTCGACATCGCGGAAGGCGGCGTTGAGCGCCGCGGTGATCATGCCGAGCCCCATGGTGAACACCACCAGGATCACGATCCCGAGCACGAAGGCGATCGCTGCGGTGAACGAGGGCAACCACCCGAACAGCAGGGCGCCGACCACCAGCACCGCGAGCTGGGGCAGGAAGTGCACGAGCGCCACGATCATGCTCGCCCAGGGGAACAGCTCGCTGGGCAGATAGATCTTCGAGACCAACGCCTGGTTGCCCGTGATCGAACGGGTGGCGTTGCCGAACACCTCACCGAAGAGGTTAACCACCACGATCCCGCTGAAGAGGTACACCGCGTAGGCGGGGGTGTCGCGCTGGAGCTGCAGGAAGACACCCAGCGCGATGTAGAAGACGATGAACTGCACGGCGGGCTTGACGTAGCTCCACAGCATGCCCAGGGCGCTGCCGCGGTAACGCACCCGCAGCTCCTTGCGCACGAGCAGGCGCAGCAGGAAGCGCTCGCGGATCGGGTTCAGCCAACCTGCGTCCTGCCCCGGGGCCCGCCAGCCCTCGGCCTGCTCCGCGCGCGACGGAAGCCGCGCAGTTCTGCCGGTTCCGGTCGCGGTCACGCCGCAGAGCCTCCGGTGCCGCCGCCGAGCTCAGAGCCCTCTTCGCGGTCCCGCTCCCGCACCGGTGCCGGGTTGTCCGCGAAGGTCTGCTCCCAGGCGTCGAAGGAGGTGATCCGTGAGGCGGATTCGCGGTAGCTGTCACGCAGCTCGTTCCAGCGGCGGTGCAGCTCGAGATGAGCGGTGATCGCCTCGGTGAGCATCTCGCGCACCTGCTGCGGGTTGCGCTTGTACCAAGCGACCTGGGTGCCCTCGGCGTTGGAGACCAGTGCGCTGTCATAGGCGGAGAGACGCCACCACTTGGCGTCCAGGTGCGGGATCACGGTCTGCGGGTTCTCTGCAGATCGAGGCTGCGTGGGCTTCAGCAGCTGCTTGGCGAGGGTCTTCGCCGTCCATACCGGGAGCATCAGCCGATGCGGCTGCGAGAAGGGACGACCCTTCCGCGGCGGCTTGTCGATGTGGACCGGCGGATACAGATCCTGGTCCTTCTTGGCGACCGCGTCGTCGAAGTCCGCGGCCATCCCCCGGATCTGGGGAAGCTTGGTCCCGATCGAGGGGTGCAGGGCGTCGGGGCCCTCGAGCACGTCCCGCTGGGCCATGAGCCGGCCCGCCTCCGTGTAGTACTGCATGGAGATCAGGTGCTTGACATCCATGAACTGCGATTCCTTGACCACCCGGCCGCCTCGGGCGTACGGGGAGTGCAGCAGCGCGGTGATGATGCGGTTGCGCTCATGGAAGTAGGCCTGCCAGCCCACCAGGTCGTCCTTGTCCACCCAGCTCATGTGCCAGACCCCCGCGCCGGGCAGGGAGACCGTGGGATAGCCGGCCTTCTTCGCCCGCAGCCCGTACTCGGCGTCGTCCCATTTGATGAACACCGGCAGGCTGAGACCGATCGCGCGCACCGTCTCGGTGGGGATCAGGCAGCTCCACCAGCCGTTGTAGTCCACGTCCGCGCGGCGATGCAGCCAGGGGGTCGAGCGCAGCGGATCCAGCGCGAAGTCGTGGCCCATCTCGCCGCCGTCGTTCGCCAGCGCCGGCTGGATGCGCCAGGGATCGACGACCTCGCCGAAGGTGTGCAGCACCGAACGATTGTTGAGGTCGAACATGTGGGCGCCGACCAGGGTGGGGCGGGTGGCGAAGTCCGCGAAGGTCACCATCCGGATCAGCGACTCCGGCTCGAGCACGATGTCGTCGTCGCAGTTGATGACGTAGGTGGAGGCGCCTGCCGTCGACGCCTCGTACATCCCGCGGGAGAAGCCGCCCGAGCCGCCGATATTGCCCTGCTCGATGACCTGGAGCTTCGAGCCCAGCGACTCCTGCAGCGGTGCGAGCTCCTCAGCATGGTCGTTCAACCGATCGGAGCCCTGGTCGATGACATACATGACGTCCAGCAGCGCACGCAGATCGTCATCCTCGGCAAGGGTGCGGATGTTCTCCAGGCAGTACTCGACCTTGTTCATCGTGGTCATGGAGATCGAGAAGCTGCCTTCGGTGCGGGCGAGGTCCGCGTCCGCGGTCCACTCAGCGCCCAGGATCGTCAGATCCTCCGCCCCGGCATAGGCGTCGAACCAGTACCAGCCGCCATCGCCGAAGGCCGTCAACGGCAGCTCGAAGACCTGCTCGCCGGCGCCGCTGACGGTGCGGGATTCCTGACGCTGCAGGGTGCCGCGGGCGGTGGAGCGCATCACGACCAGGTGGCCGGAGCCGGCGGTGCGGATGGTCAGCCGGATCGCCCGCACCGGGGTCCAGCGCCGCCAGTAGCTGGCCGGGAAGGCATTGAAGTAGGTGCCGAAGGAGCGCATCGTCTGCGCCGGGATGCGGGCCGCATGCCGTTCGCTGAGCTCGCTGATGTCGACCACCGCCTGTGTGGTGCGGTGCGACCCCTGGCCCTCTGCCTCACCCTTCGCAGTCCGGTCCGAGCCGCCGCCGAGCCCGAAGGCTCCTCCGGTGGCCCCGGAGCGGGCATCAGACGCTTCGATGTACAGCGGCACGATGTCCGGGGATGCTTCGAAGGGCAGGATCATGCGCTGCAGCACTCGCTGCGGGGCGCCCTGGCCGGGCTGGTCGGTCTCACGGGGTGCCGCTGTGGCAGTGGTGGCGTTCATGGTGCTCCTCGTCGGCGTTCGGCGGATGCCCCGTGTCAAGCGGCGGGGCGCTCGGGTCACGCCCGCAGCAGGTCGGACAGCTTGTTGTCGGCCATGGACAGGGCCGAGCCGATGGCCATGTGCATGTCCAGGTACTGGTAGGTGCCCAGTCGGCCACCGAACAGGGTGCGCGGCTCGGCCTCGGAGAGCTCGCGGTATGCCAGCACCCGTTCGCGGTCGCTGCCGGAGTTGATCGGGTAGTACGGCTCGTCCCCGGACTCGGCGAAGCGCGAGTACTCGCGCTGGATCACAGTGCGATCCGTGGGGTAGTAGTCGCGCTCGGGGTGGAAGTGGCGCGGTTCGATGATGCGGGTGTACGGAGTCTCGGCGTCGGCGTAGTTCATCACCGAGGTGCCCTGGAAGTCACCGACATCGAGGTGCTCGGTCTCCAGGTCGATGGTGCGCCAGCCCAGCTCTCCGAGCTCGAAGTCGAAGTAGCGGTCCATGGGACCGGTGTAGACCACCGGGATGTTCCCACGCACGGCGTCCTTGTTCAGCGGCTGCGAAGTGTCGAAGAAGTCGGTGTCGAGCTTCACCTCGATGTTCGGGTGATCCGCCATCCGCTCGAGCCACGCGGTGTAGCCCTGCTTCGGCAGGCCCTCGTAGGTGTCGTTGAAGTAGCGGTTGTTGTACGTGTAGCGCACGGGCAGGCGCGAGATGATCGAGGCGGGCAGGTCCTTGGGATCGGTCTGCCACTGCTTGCCCGTGTAGTTCTTGATGAACGCCTCGTACAGCGGGCGCCCGATCAGAGAGATGCCCTTGTCGTTGAGGTTCTCGGGGTCCTTGCCCGCGAACTCCCCGGCCTGCTCGGCGATCAGCGCACGCGCCTCGGACGGCGTATATGCGGACTGGAAGAACTGGTTGACGGTGCCGAGGTTGATCGGCATCGGATACACCACGCCCTGGTGGGTCGTGTACACCTTGTGCTGGTAGCCGGTGAACTCTGTGAAGCGGTTCACGTAGTCCCACACCCGCTGGTTCGAGGTGTGGAAGAGGTGGGCACCGTACTTGTGCACCTCGATGCCGGTCTGCTCGTCGGCCTCGGAATAGGCGTTGCCGCCGACGTGGGGACGCCGGTCGATGATGGTCACCTTCGCGCCGTGCTCGGCGACCGCGCGCTCTGCGACGGTCAGGCCGAACAGGCCGGAGCCGACGATCAGGAGATCAGGAGTCGACACAGGAGGTCCTTTCGATGCGTGCGGAGAGGTCCGCTCGATGCGTGCGGAGGGGTCCGCCGGAGACCCGCTCACAGTATCGGAGCTGGACCGGTGGGAGGAGACCAGACCCCGGCGCGCCGGGGTGTGTGGCCTCCCTCATGGTGTGACCGACATCGAGGAGGGCGACGCCTGGACGCCCTGCTCGACGAAGCGACGGTATCCGATACGACGGGCCCATCCCGGGGCGAAGCGATAGAGCCCCCGCAGGGTGAGGTTGCGGGCGAACTGTGCCGGTCCGATCACCCTGTCCATCAGCATCCGGCGCTGCAGCTGCAGATCGCTCGAGAACAGCTTCCAGCCCCCGCGCCGAGCGAACAGCTCCTCGTCGACGCGATAGTCGACCAGCACCTCGGGACGGTTCCCCATCCGAGCACCGCCGAGCATCATCCGCTCCCACAGCCAGTAGTCCTCGAGCAGAGGAAGGTCCCGGTAGCCGCCGACCGCGAGCGCCACGGAACGCCGCATCACCACCGTCGGATGATGGAAGGGGCTGTGGTGCGGCAGATAGCGGACGATCTCCTCGTGCTCGAGCGGCCTCGTGCGCAACGGGCCCTGGCCGGGGTCGACCCGGTCGCTGAACTCCCGCATCGCACCGCCCAGCAGGTCGAGGCCCTGCTCCTGCATGCACGGGATCTGCAGCGCGAACCGCTCCGGCCGGCAGAGGTCATCCGCATCAGCGCGCGCGACCAGCTCATAGGGGCTCGCCTCGAGCCCGTCCTGGAGCGCCGCGGCGACGCCACGGTGCACATCGTGCCGGAGCACCTGGGCGGGACCGAACTCCCCGGCGCCGACCCGCTGCACGAGTGCTTCGAGCGCTACCGGCAGCGGCCCGTCCACGGTGAGGATCAGCAGCTCGGGGCGACGCTGCTGGGCGATGGTCGCCGAGGTGAGGGCGAGCTCGACGCGATCTGGGAGGTCACGCCCCCACAGCGGCATCAGCACCGCGAACGGGGAAGGGTGTCCCGTGGCGGGAGGGTGGTCCGGATGGCTCACCGACCGGCCGCCCTCTCGATCGCACGGATGTCCGCCGCAGCGTCACCATCGGCCTGGAGGACCGTCGTGGAGGGCCGCGGCCCCCGGCGCAGAGCGGAGAGCAGGCCACGCAGCCCCACGCCGAGCAGGTCGCCGCGGTGGCGCAGCAGGAGCCGGAGCCAGCCCAGGGCGGTGGCGCCTCCGTGGATGACCTTCTCGAGCGGCGTGAAGGAGCTGGTGCGCAGCAGGGCCCAGAGCCGATTGCGCACGTCATAGTAGAAACGAGAACCGGGGCCGGTCTGGGCATTGCTGAACCGAGCGGTGCGGTGCTCGACGACGGAGCCGGGGACCTGGAGCCCCCGGCCGTGTCGCAGCAGGCGCCCGGTGTGCTCGAAATCGTCGGACCAGATGAAGTAGTCCGCGTAGGGCAGACCGAGACGGCGCACGTCCTGACCGTTCAGCAGCGCCGAGACGTAGCTCGCGGTGCGGATCGGGCGCCCTCCGGCGCGGGCGGCATCGCGCTTCTCCTGCGCGCTCGCCCCCAGCCGGCTGCGCTGGGTGTTCATGGGGTGGTCGCGCCCGTCGGTCCAGACAGCCCGCGAGCTGAGCACGCTCAGCCGCACCGGGGATGCCTCGAGGGAGCGCAGCAGCTCGCGCAGCGCGCTCGGACGCGGAACCGTGTCGTCATCCATCACCCACACCCAGTCCGCGTCATGACGCACCAGGGCGCGGGCGATTCCTGCCGCGAAGCCTCCCGCCCCACCGACGTTGCGGCGCAGATGGACGACATCCGCGTTCAGGGGATGCTCGTCCGCGACGGTGCCGCTCGCATCGGTCGAGGCGTTGTCGATGATGATCACCGCATCGGGACGGCGGTCCTGGTCCGCGAGTGCATCAAGGCACTCCTGCAGCAGCGTCTCGCGGTTGTAGGTCACCACGACCGCGACCACACGCGCAGAGAGCGCGTCGGGGTGTGCGGTGCTCTGCCGAGGCGTCCGGTCGCCTGCGGGTGCGGAATGTGTCACTGCGCCTCCTGCTGCTGGTTCGTGCCGCCTCGGCGGCGCGTCACCAGTGTACGGAGCACCGGGCGGCCGTTCCCACCTCCTCGATGGCCGTGGTGTGAAGGTTCTCGGGAGGTTCCTGGGAACATCCCTGCGCGATCGTGCCGCTGCGGCGCGGGATGCACCGGTGCGGCTACCCTGACGAACGCCGCATGCACCGAGGGCCACCACCCGCCGGGTCCCGCATGCGCCCGATGCCCCGAATGCACGGCTCTGGCCGGAAGGAGACAGCTGTGAGCGATCAGCCACCGCCACGCTCCCCACGGCCCGGAGGGCCTCGACGTCCCAGGGGGCACCGCGCGAGAACCGGTGGCAGCGCCCGCCCGGTCCCGAGACAGGGACGCCGCCCGGCCTCCCCAGCCGCTGACAGCCCGACGCCCACCCGACCGCTGCCCCGCGCGGAAGCCGTCGAGCCGGGTCCCGGCTACAGCATCCCCGAGGCGCGCGCCGGCGTTCCCCCGAAGGGCCCGCCGCGCGATGCCTCCGGCGACGGATGGGATACCCAGGGACGACACGGTGCGGAGACGCCCGGGCCGACCTCACCGCCGCCCGGCGGCGCTCCGCTCCCCCACACCTCCCGCAGCCGCCGCCGCGCTCCCCGACCGGTGCGCCTGGGTGCCACGCTCCTGGTCCTGGTGCTCGTGGTGGTGCTGGGCTGGGGCGCCGGGCTGCTGCTGTGGACGCAGAGCCGGATCGAGCATGTCGATGCGCTGTCCGAGGCGGCGAACACTCCCGGGACCACCTATCTCATCGCGGGCTCCGACAGCCGCGGCGGGGAGACCGTCGACTCCGACGGCACCGCAGGTGCCCGCACCGACACGATCATGCTCCTGCACAAGGCTCCGGGCGGGAACAGCTACCTGATCTCGTTGCCGCGAGACACCCTGGTCGACATCCCCGGCAAGGGCGGTTACAAGCTCAATGCGGCCTACGCCTTCGGCGGGGCTCCGCTGTTGGTCGAGACCGTCGAGCAGTTCACCGGGCTCACGGTGGACCACTACGTCGAGGTCGGCTTCGACGGCGTCGCGCAGGTGGTCGATGCGGTGGGTCACGTGAACCTGTGCATCGACCAGGACGTCGACGACAAGCGATCCGGGCTGGTCATGACCGAGGGCTGCCACGACGTGGGCGGGGAGCAGGCCCTGGCCTTCGTACGTGCCCGCTACTTCGATCCCACCGCGGACATGGGGCGCCAGCAGCGTCAGCAGCAGTTCGTAGGAGCGCTGATGGATCGCGTCACCTCACCGGCGGTGCTGCTGAATCCGGTCAGCCAGCTGCGTCTGGCCGGAGCCGGATCAGGGGCGCTGACCACGAGCGAGGGCACCGGGATCATCGATGTGGGACGGATGGCCCTGACCGCCCGCAGCGCCATGAATTCGGGAGGGACGCTCAGCATCCCGATCGAGGACCCCGAGTACCAGACGAAGCATTCCGGGGTCGCGCTGCTCACCGATGAGGACGACGTCGCCGCCTTCTTCGCCTCGGTGGCGGACGGCTCCGCGGAACCTGCCCCCACGAAGTAGGCGGCACGGCAGCCCCTGCGCCCCTGCCCCGCTGGTGCGGCAACCGCAGTCGGTGCCGCTGGGGCAGACTCAGCGGAACAGCATGTCGATGACGATGTTCACCGAGTTCAGGACCGACTGGCCCTTCGAGCGGGAGTAGTCGGTGTAGAGGATGTGCACCGGGTGCTCGGCCACGGTGAACTTGTGGCGCCCGATCTCCTCGACGATCTCGGAGGCATGCGCCATCCGGTTCTGCTCGATGGCCATCTTCTCGCAGACCTCGCGTCCCAGCACCCGCAGCCCGTTGTGCGCATCAGTGAGCTTCACGCCGGTGGTGAGATTCGTGTACCAGATGGCGCCGCGCAGCACGACGCGCTTGAGCAGCCCGGGCTTGGTGCGGGAGTCCAGGAAGCGGGAGCCGAGCACGATGTCCACACCCTCGGCCTCGCGCTGGGCGATCATCGCGGCGGCGTCGTCGACCTGATGCTGACCGTCCGAGTCGAAGGTCACGATCTGCCGCATGTTCGGGTCACGCAGCGCGTAGTCGATGCCCGTCTTGAGTGCGGCGCCCTGCCCCATGTTGTACGGGTGGCGCACCACAGCGGCGCCCGCCTCGGCGGCGATCCTGCCGGAGTCGTCATGGCTGCCGTCATCCACGCACACCACGAGCGGGTAGCGGGTGCGCAGGTCACGCAGGACGTCCGCGACGACCTGGCCCTCGTTGAACAGGGGGACCACGAACCAGGTGCTGTCAGCACCGGGCGACTCTGAGGTGGCGGGCACCTCGGGTGCGGGATCGGACGTGCTCAAGTGCTCTCCTTCTGGGGTGCCGGACGGACGTGAGAACACCGACGATTCGGCGGCACGGGATGCAGGATCCCGAACGGCCGTTGAGGATACCCTGTCACGGTGGACTGCCCCTGGTGGTCATCGACGCGCACGTGGCATCCGAGAGGTGCCCCACGAGGAGGAATCGACATGAAGACAGCTGTTGTCGCTCTGGGCAAGATCGGGCTGCCGCTCGCGGTGCAGTTCGCCGATTCCGGCCACGAGGTGGTCGGGGTCGATGTGAACCCGCGCCAGGTCGAGCTGATCAATGCCGCGACCGAGCCGTTCCCGGGTGAGGCGCATCTGCAGGAGAAGCTCTCCGAGCTGGTTCCGGCCGGGAAGCTGAGGGCCACCACCGACTACGCCGAGGCGATCCCTGGCGCGGATGCGGTCGTGATCGTGGTGCCGCTGTTCGTGAACGACACCACCTGGGAGCCCGACTTCGCGTGGATGGATGCCGCGACGCGGTCCCTGGCCGAGCACCTCACCCCCGACACCCTCGTCTCCTACGAGACGACCCTGCCGGTCGGCACGCTGCGCACCCGCTTCGTGCCGATGATCGAGGAGATCTCCGGGCTGAAGGAGTCTGTGGACTTCTTCGCCGTGTTCTCCCCCGAGCGGGTCCTGACCGGGCGCGTGTTCGAGGACCTGCGCAAGTACCCCAAGCTGATCGGCGCGATCAGCGAGGCCGGCACGCAGCGGGCCCGCGAGTTCTACGAGTCCGCGCTCCAGTTCGATGAGCGCCCCGACCTGAACAAGCCCAACGGCGTGTGGGATCTCGGCTCCCCCGAGGCCAGCGAGCTGGCGAAGCTCGCCGAGACCACCTACCGGGATGTGAACATCGGGCTCGCCAACGAGTTCGCGCTGTTCGCGCAGGACAACGGCATCGATGTCTACAAGGTCATCGAGGCGTCGAACTCACAGCCCTACTCCCACATCCACCAGCCCGGCATCGCCGTGGGCGGGCACTGCATCCCGGTCTATCCGCGGCTGTACCTGTCGACCGATCCGCTGGCGGAGACGGTCCGCACCGCCCGCACGCTGAACGCATCGGTCCCGGCGAAGCTCGTGGAGCGGGCCGCGAACCTGCTCGGCTCGCTCACGGGGATGAAGGCCGTGGTGCTCGGCGCGTCGTACCGCACCGGGGTGAAGGAGACCGCGTTCTCCGGTGTGTTCCCCGTGGTCGAGGCGCTGCGTGAGCATGGCGCCGAGGTCGCGGTCCACGACACCTACTACGACGACACCGAGATCGAGGGCTTCGGCTGGGCGCCGTACCACCTCGGCGACGCCGCGGATCTGGTGATCGTCCAGACCAACCACGCCGAGTACAAGGACCTCACCGCAGCGGACGTGCCCGGGATCAAGCTGATCGTGGACGGCCGCAACATCACCACCGCCGAGAACTGGCAGGGCACCCCCCGCCTCGTCCTCGGCGACGGCTCCGCCTCCACCCACCAGCGGACCGACCAGGCCTGAGCCGATGGATGCCACCGACATGATCCTGGCCCTCGGCCCCGGCCTCGGGGTGGGCAGCCGGACCTTCATCATCCAGCTCCTCCTGGTGCTGGGCATCGTGGCGATCGTCGCCTGGCTGTTCATCAAGCGTGGCGCCAAGCAGCTCGCGGTGCGCCGCCTGCTGATCCTCGCCTTCGCCGCATTCGCCGTGGTGACAGTGCTGTTCCCGGGAGCGCTCAGCCGGGTCGCGAATATCGTCGGGGTGGGCCGCGGCGCTGACCTGCTCCTCTATGCGACGGTGCTGGTGCTGCTGGGCTTCCTCGCTCTGCAGGAGGCCCGCACCAAGGCCGCGGAGAAGCGCACCACGCACCTGGCGCGCCGGCTCGCGCTGGACGAGGCTGAGCAGCCCTGGCAGTACCGCGAGCGCGAGCTCCGCACCCCCCGCTCGGAATGAACGGAGAAGAGCGCACCTACCTGCCTTTTCTCGACGTCACCCGGATCCTCGCCGTCCTCGGCGTCGTGGTGATCCATGTCGTCGGCGGAGGGGTCGGGGCCGGTGAGGCGGGCCTCGGGATCGTCGCGCTCGACATGGCGTTCAAGTGCGCCGTGCCGATCTTCTTCATGATGTCCGGGGCGCTGAGCCTCGACCCTCGAGCACATCGCCACGGCCCCGCAGAGTTCCTGCGCCGCCGGATGACACGCGTCGTCCCGGCGCTGGTCGTCTGGTCGGCCTTCTACCTGGTGGTGATCCGCGGGCTGGTGTCGGGGAGCCCGGTCGGCTCCTTCGCGGAGCTGGTCGACCTGATCATCACGGGCGAGACGTACACGCACCTGTACTTCCTCTTCGCGATCGCAGGCCTGTACCTCATCACCCCGTTGCTGGCGTCGTTCCTCGCGGACGATGAGGGTCGGCGAAGCTGGATCGTGGGGCTGTTCGCAGCGAGCTGGACCGTCCTGGTGACGGTCGCCGGGCAGGCGGGAGGACGCGGGTCGATCTCGATGGTCCCGGTCGCCGCCGGCAGCCTCACGTTCTTCCTGCTGTACACCGGGTACTTCGTGCTCGGCCGCGCAGTCCTGGTAAAACCGATCCCCCGCTGGGCGGGGGCCCTCGGCCTGGTGACGGTCCCTGGCTTCATCGCCCTGATCACCTGGCTGTTCGTCGCCAGTCGAGGAGCTGCCCCGACGTGGGTCGCGGTCCTCGCCCCCGTCTACGGGTCGCTGCCCGTCGTCGCCTACTCCGTCGTGCTGATGGCGTCCGTCTCCAGCCTGTGCGCTGGCTGGCGGGTCTCCGAACGCACCGAGCGGAGGCTCCGCACCCTCGGGAACGCGACCTTCGGCATCTTCCTGGTGCACTTCGCGGTGCTCGTCGTGCTGCGCGAGGTGTTCCCGGTGCTCGATGTCTACGATGTCGGCCCGATGGCTCTCACCTGGACGCTCACCGTGCTGCTCTCGACCGTCATCGCGCTGATCGGTCAGCGGACTCCGCTGTTGAGGCGGATCTTCTGATCCTCCGCCCGGCAGATACGCTGGCTTCGTCCCACCACTGCCCAGTGGTGGGGCCTCCAGGTCCGCGCCCCGAGTCCTACTCCAGGAGGAAGCCCGTGCTCTCCATTCGTCGTGGCTTCTCGGTCACCGGGGTCCTCCCCCTTCGCGCATGATCGATCTGCTCTGGTTCTCCTGGGCGGCCGCCTTCGCCCTGGTTCTCGCCTACCTGCCGGGCGTCGTCCTCGCTCGCGCGCTCGGCATCGCGTGGCGCGCCGCCGCAGCCGTCGCACCAGCGGTGACCGCCTGCGTCTTCGGCAGCGGCGCGATCGTCGTCGCATTGATCGGGATGCCGTGGAATCTGGTGTCCGCGCTCCTGATGACGGTGCTCGCCGGCCTCGTGCTCTGGGGACTGCGGCTCGCCATCGAACGATGGCTGCGCTCTGCACGAGCCCGTCACGGCCAGGGGTCGGACCTGCACACCGCACCGGCGGGCACCTCCCGTCCGCTGCTGGTTCGAGGGCCTGTCTCTCTGCTGGTCCTGGCCGCTGCGACGGCTCTCGCCGTGGTCCCGATCCTGGCCTCCTTCGGCTCACCGGGGCAGCCGCTGCAGAGATGGGATGCGCTGTTCCATCTCAGCGCGCTGCAATGGATCCGGGAGACCGGCTACGGCTCGACCCTGAGGTTCGCCTCACTCTCGACGACCGACGGCTCAGGCGGGGTCTACCCCGCGGCGTTCCATGACATCGCGGCACTGGTGCCGCTCGCCCCGACGCCCATCGTCCTGAACGCCGCGACCCTGATGCTCGCCCTGGTGCCCTGGGTCTACGGCATCATGTTCCTGACCCGTATGCTGTGGCCACGACTGAGCTGGGGACCGCTGGCTGCGGGCACGGCCGCCGCGATCGCCCCCGCGGTGCCGCTGAGCGAATGGATCCATCTCGCGGCCATCCCCAACCTCGTCGCCTCCGCCTTCCTGCCGGGCGTGCTCGGGGTGACCGTCGCCGGGTTCCGCGCCCTGCGCTTCCGTCTCTCCGGGCACCACGGAGAGACGGTGCTCCCGCTCGTGGTCGCGGTCGTCCTGGGCGCTGTGGGACTGGGCCTGATGCATCCGAACGTCTTCATCGCGCTGTGCCTGCTGATCACTGCTGCGGCCCTGGCCGGAGCCGTCGAGCAGCGCCGTCGACGCCCGCGCCTCGCACGCTTCAGCGCTGTGGTGGTCCTGCTCGGGCTGCTCCCGGTCCTCGTGATCGCCGTGCTCCCCGCCTCCGGGGTCGCCGGCGACTTCGTCGGGGGGCTGGTGATCTCCCCCCTCCGCGCGGTGGGCGAGATGTCTTCCGGACTGCTGACGGTGTGGGCGATGGCGACCGGGCCGCTGCTGTGGCTGCTCGGTTACCTGGGGGTCTGGGCACATCTGCGGCGAGGCAGCGCGGTGCTGCCGGTGGTGCTGCTGGTGCCGCTGGTGCTGTACATGGACGCCGCGATCGACTCCTCGCTGCGCCTCTCGGCGCTCTGGTACAGCGGTCAGGACCGCATCTCGATGCTGTTCACCCTGGTGGTGTGCCTGCTGGTGGTCCCGGGGCTGGCCCACCTCGACCGTCAAGTGCGCAGGATCGAACGACCTGCCCAGCAGTTCCTGAGGATCCTGGGCCTGGCCGCCTGCGTGCTGCTGGCCGCCTCGACCATCGGGCCGCGCCTGGAGTACGCCGGGCGGAACCTGGATCTGGATATGACCGGGAGAGCCCGCTACTTCGACGCCGAGGAGTACGCGATGCTCCAGGAGGTCGGGGCCATGATGGACACCGACAAGGTGCTGCTGGCCAGTCCCTTCTCCGGCGGCGCTCACCTCTACGGGATGACAGGCCAGACCGTGCGTTTTCCCGCGGCGGGGATGCGCCCCAGTTCGACGGATGAGCAGCGGATGGACGATGTGCTCGCCGCTCCCGAGGATCCAGCCGCCTGTGCGCGGCTCGAAGACGCGAACATCGGCTACGTGTACGCAGATCAGCGACCGTACAACGTGGGCGGCAGGTTCACCCGCCTGGACCAGGCGAGCCCGGCGCTGGGGACGGTGATCGGCCGCACCGACCACTCGATCATGATCGAGATCGACTGCGCGGCCGACTAGTCGTCTAGAAGACCAGTCGTTCGGAAAACCAGTCGTTCGGAAGGCCAGTCGTTCGGAAGACCAGTCGGTCAGAAGAGCGGCGCGAGCGCCGTGACCGCGCGGTCCCCGCTCGCGTCGAGGCTTGCGTCCTGCTCGGTCCAGCGACGCAGCAGTGCGGGATCCGGGCGGTCCTCGCCCGAGAGCGCGGCCCGCATCGCCGCGGCGACCGACTCCGCGTCGTAGGGGGTCGACCAGCCCAGGCCGTTCTCCTCGACCAGGCGGTTGCCGTAGCCGTCACCGGACTGGATCACCGGGATCCCGCAGGCCGTGGCAGCGAACATCTTGGTGGCGACCGCGAAGTCGTAGCCCTGGCCCGGGGTGACCGAGCTCAGGGAGGCGACGGAGCCTCGGATATAGGCGGAGATCTCCTGGGCGGGCAGGCGACGACGGAACTCGACCCCGTCGAGCCCTCGGTCCCGGGCCCGCTGCTCGAGCTCGTCCCGGTGCGCACCCTCGGAGAAGAACAGCATCCGCAGGCCAGGATGATCAGCCCGCACTCGCTCGTACGCGTCCAGGAAGATCCCTGCGCCGTGCCACTCGGACACGGTCCCGGTGTACACGAAGTACGGACCGGGCTCCTCCGCGCTCGGCCCCTCCGGCGTGAAGTCGTCGATGTTGATGCCGTTGCCGACGACTGCCACCGAAGCCCGCGGCCCGATCAGCTCGATGATCCGATCGTGGACGCCCTGCGAGGTGGCCAGCAGCACGCTCGCGCGGCGCCAGACCAGCTTCTCCATGACGCGGACCGCCTTCCGCACGATCCACGGGACACCCTCGACGGTGCCGGTCGCATCCGCCCACACATCGGCGGCGTAGTACGCATAGGGCACCCGTCGCAGCGCGGCTGCGGCCATCACGGCCAGTCCCGTGGTGGGAGGCGGCTCGGAGACGACGCCGGCGAGGTCACGCTGGGCCAGCAGACGGAAGAACAGCGGGATATCGAAGCTCAGGTAGGAGACGTACCCCTTGACATGCCCCTGGCGGTCCCGCTTGACGGGCCAGCGGGAGACCTCGGAGACCCGGTCAGGGATCTGCTTGAGCCCTGGCGCGGTGGTGGTCATCACGCGCACGGTGTGCCCTGCGCGCTCCATCGCCCGCACCAGCGCCTCGTTGCGGGATGCCGCGGGAGTCGGTTCAGGGGCGAACAGCCGGGTGGCGACGACGAACGTGCCTCGAGTCAGGGGGGAGTGCTTCGACACCACGTGGTGACCTTCCGTTCTTGTCATCCGGGTCATCCGGGCCCTCCTGGGCCGGTTCACCGTAGCACCCTCGAACGCGGCTCCGACGGTCGGTGCACGCCGGGCGCGTCTATACAATGAAAGGCGTGTCCGAGCCCGAGATCCTCCTCATCAGCCTCTCCCCCATCCACCGTGATTCACGCGTCCTGCGGCAGCTCTCCGTCGTCGCTGAGTTCGGTCGGGTCACGACGGTCGGCTACGGTCCGACGCCCGAGGGTGCGAGCGAGCACATCGAAGTTCCCGACCATCTGAAGACCCTCCCCCAGGATCTGCCCGGCGTGGCGCTCCTGGCAACGCGGCAGTGGCGCAGGGCAGCGCCCGCCGCCCCCGCCATCCGGTGGACGATGCGTGCGCTCGAGGGTCGCCGATTCGATGCCGTGGTCGCCAACGAGGCGCGGATCCTGGCTCTCGCCGACGCCGTCGCCCATGGTGCGCCGATCTGGGCGGACATGCACGAGTGGGCCCCCGAGGAGCGCACCCATGTGCTGTCCTGGCGACTGCTCGTCGCTCCCCTGATGGACTACCTGTGCCGCACCTATCTGCCGCGCAATGCTGCGGTGACGGCAGTGGGCGGGAGCATCGCCGAGCTCTACCGGGAGCGATACGGGGTCGCCGCCCGCGTGATGCGGAACGCCTCCCGGTGGCAGGAGCTCGCCCCCTCGCCGGTGCTCGAGGACCAGGTGCGCCTGGTGCACTCGGGATCCGCCGTCCCCGGGCGGAACCTCGAGCTCATGCTGGACGTGGTCAAGGCGCTGCCAGCCCGCTTCAGCCTCGACCTCTACCTCGTGCCCGCCAATGACGGTGGTGCGTATATGCGTGCGTTGCACGCACGGGCTGCCGGCGACGCGCGCATCCGCTTCCACGATCCGGTGGCACCGACCGAGCTCCCGGAGGTCCTGAACCAGTACGACCTCGGCGTCTTCTGGATCGAGCCCTTCAACACCAATGCCCGCCTGACGCTGCCCAACAAGCTCTTCGACTTCGTGCAAGGCCGTCTCGGCGTCGCCATCGGCCCGAGCGAGGAGATGGTGCCGGTCGTGCGTGAGCACGGGCTCGGGCCCATCGCCGAGGGCTTCTCCGTCGAGCAATGCAGGGCATCACTGGCATCGATCACCGCGGAGGACCTCCGGGGTTGGAAGAACGCGTCCGACACCGCCTCCCGCGAGCTCAGCTTCGAGAAGGACGCCGAGGTGGCCCGAGACATCATGCGCGGCCTGCTCCAGGGCTGAGCTGACCCCATCCAGGAGAAGACCGTGTCCTCACTCCCCCGCGTCGATCAGATCACCGATTTCCTCCGGAACCGCTCCGTGCAGGTCCTCGGTTCTGCGAGCCCGATCGGAGGTGCAGGGCGTGCAGTGGCCGAGCGCGCTGGCGGCCGCGCCGGGCGCACCTTCACACGCAGTGCGCAGGCCTTCGCCGAACTTGAGGGCGGGCACCAGATCCCGTGGGATGACCTCCTCCCCCTGCTGACCGAGCTGCTGGCCCTGGCCGACAACGCCCTGGCGCGCGGCCGTCACCAGCAGAGTGTGACATGGACGAACCTGGCCATCCTGCTGGCCTATCACCGTTCCACGCATTACGGGCCCCTGCATTCACCGCTCGCGCTGCGCACCGACGAGTTCCTCGCGCCCTTCCGCGACTCCGCCGCCGGCAGGGCGATGCTGCTCGAGGCGGATCCCGCACCGGCCCCCACCGGGGGGACGCCACCACGCAGCAGAGGGGATGGCCAGCCGCTGCGCGTGCTGATCCTGTGCCATTCCTCCTGGACCTTCATCCGCCGCGTCGAGGAGGATCTCCACGAGCACGCGGGCATCGAGTTCCGCACCGTGGACGTCTCGCAGCTGCCGCTCGCGGAGCGCCCCACCCACGGGCTCGTGATGCGCCAGCGGAGCACCTGGAACCGCTCGGGCCGCCTCCATCCGGTGCCCGCCGCACTCGAGGAGCCACTCGCGTGGGCGGACACCGTCTTCGTCGAATGGGGGGTGCAGCCCTTCGCCTGGTTCAGCTTCCTGGATCTCTCGGCCCATCAGGTCAGGACCGTCGCCCGGATCCACCGCTTCGAATGCCTCACCCCGTACCCTCTGCTCGCCCGCGGTGGCGCCTATGACGCGATCGGCTTCGTCTCGCCTCCGCTCCGCACCATGCTGGAGGCCGTTTCCCCGCGCATCCGGCAGGCACCGCAGCGGCCCACCTTCCACAATGTGCACAGCCTCGAGGCCTTCGCCCCGGCAGAGGATCGCCGACGGTTCGAGCTGGTGCAGATCGGCTGGGCCGTCCCGACCAAGGACGTCGCGCTCTCCCTCGAGATGCTCCGCAGGCTCCGCGCCGAGGATCCGAGATACGTCCTGCGACTGGTCGGCCCCACTCTGGAGCAGACCGCCATCGCGAGCACGGCCTCCTGGGCACAGGACATCGCCGCACAGATCGAGGAGCTCGGCGAGGGGGTCATGGTGGACGGATACCGTTCCGATGTGCCCGAGCTCCTGGCTCGGACCGGCTTCATCCTGTCCTCCTCGGTGAGCGAGGGGACGCACGAGTCCGTCGCCGAGGCCGCCGCATCCGGCTGTGTGCCGGTGGTGCGCAACTGGCCCGAGATCGCTCCCTGGGGCGGCGCCGAGATGGTGTATCCCGCGGACTGGATCATCGAGGACGTCGAGTCCGCAGTGGACCGTATCCGATCCCTGAGCACTCCGGGCGCCTTCGACGCCGAGGCGGAGCGGGCCCGCGCCTGGATCCGGAGCTCCCGGCAGCCGGACGCGATCCGCGCCGATTACCTCTCGTTCCTCCAGGGCTAGGAACCGAGCTCCTCCACATAGGGCTGGATCCGCTTCTCGCGGTTCCACCAATCCTCACCCGGAGCCTCGACCGGCCCGCACGCATCGATCCGCCACAACCGGGCGTCGCCGCCCTCGTCGAGGAGCGTGAAGCCGTCGGAGGTGTCCACGGTGTAGAAGCCGGGCATCACCTCATCGCGCTCGCTGTAGTTGTACTCGTAGCTCACGTCCTGGTAGAAGTACCCGATCCCGTAGAACTCCAGGACCTCGCATACCCGTGGGTCGGTCTCGATCTCGTCGAAGTTCTCCATCAGGAAGATGCCGTCCTCATCGACATCACGCACGTTCATCTGGGTGAAGACCGACTCCACCTCCGCTCCGACCGGCAGATAGGCGACCCCGGATGCCGGATCGCCCACCACGACGGAGCCCTCAGGCAGGTCATCGCCGATCCTTTCGAGCAGAGCGGCCTCCTCCGCGGAGGCGACAGGCCGCGGAGACGTGGACCCCACACCGACCTGCCGTGCGCCACCCGTGGTGATGTATCCGGTGCCCAGCAGAGCCGCGCTGATCGCGCCCCAGGCCCAGACCTGTCGCAGCCGTATCGGCACCCTCCTCAGGCCGGACGGCGCGGCAGGCTCCCGCCCATGAGCCCAGAGCACCACCGCCGCGACGGCCAAGGGCAGTATCACCGCCTGGATCGCATAGAGCCGGAAGGTGTCGGCGTACCAGAGACCCGCGAGGGCTGAGAGGACCGGCACCGGGAAGTAGGAGCCGATGATGATCGCGATCTGGAGGGCCCATGCCCACACGATCCAGCGCTGGTCGCGGCGCCGCGAGAGAAGGGCGATGCCCACCAGCAGGAGGGGGATGTAGACCAGCGCAGTGAGGACGCCCGCGGGATTGGAGACGTCGGTCGGCCAGTTCGCGATCATGCTGACGCCCTTGAGCGTGACATCGTTCCATTGCGCGATGCTCTCCCGCATCAGGAAGCTGCGCACCTGATCCGGGACGAGCAGCAGGAGCACCACGACGATCACGACCGCGGCCAGAACGCTCGCCAGGATGGTGCGCGCCCGCGGCGACATGCTGCGTCGCACCACGCTGTGCGCCCTCGTCCCTTCGAGGATCAGCAGGGGAAGTACGATCATGACGAAGCTGAAGAAGACGGAGGGGTGTGTGCGCCCCAGCCCTCCGGCCGCGGCGAGCATGATCGTGAGGTCGAGCAGGAAGGTGGCGGGCCGGCGCCGGAACAGGCCCCAGCGGCAGCGGCGCAGGAACATGATGAGGACGACGAGCAGACCGGGGAGCATGGCCACCGCCAGCTCATTGGGCCAGAAGGACTTCGTGAACGCGAGACCGCCGGGGAAGGCCGGGAGGATGCCGGCGGCGATCGCGCCGACCGCGGTCGCGAGGAGCTGTCGCCGGAACACGATGCGCGCCAACAGGGCGCTGCTGACCACGAAGAGGATCGGCGTCACCAAGTAGGCGACCAGGTTGGCGGCCGGCACGATGCCCACCAGAGGCACGGCCAGGACGGTGATCGCATGCCAGACCGTCGGATAGGTCACGTGCCGCACCTGCACGCCGTAGGTGTAGTCCACGGCGGCGAACATCGAGACCGATCCGGTCTCTCCGATCGAATTGAGCACGTTGTAGTGGTACATGGGGTCCACCCGTGGGTTCGGCACGGCGGGGTCGATCATCAGCATCGTGGGGATCCACATGCTGGCCATGCCCAGCACCAGAGCGCCCGCCAGGATGAGGACGTGGGACCGGGAGAGCTGGAGCAGGTGACGCCTCACGGAGTGCCCGGTGGCATTTCGGCGCCAGCGCGCCTTCCTGCTCAGCAGGTACCGCAGGAGCAGCGCCACGCCCCAGAGCAGGAGCATCAGCACCAGGTAGGACAGGGCGTGGTATCGGAGACCGAGCGTGTGCAGCATGACTCCGCCGATGCCCAGCAGGCTCGCCGTCAGCAACGGCCCTCCGGCGAGCGCGACGCTCAGTCGGGTGCGGAGGATGACCAGCGCACCGACGCCGGGAAGGTAGAGGGCGAGCACGAGGAGCGCCGCGACGGGTAGCAGCGCCATCCAGTCCAGAACGAGCTGCAGAGTCATGCGCCGGGGCCACCCGTCAGCGTCTCCTGGACCGTACCGGCCCTGACGGCCCAGCTCTGCTCATGCCGCACTTCCTGCACCCGCTCGGTGCAGCGCTCGAGTTCCGCGGGATCGCGAAGGAGACGCTCCAGCAGCTCGATGATCGACTCCCTCTCGTAGGCAGCGGTGTACCCGATCTCGAGGCCCTCCACGATCTCGCCCGCGAGCGTGTGCTCAGAGGCGAGGGTCGGCTTGCCATAGCCGAGGTACTCGTACAGCTTCATCGGCACTGCGAATTTCCGATACTCGTTGGGCTCGACGAGCAGGAGGCACGCCGAGACTCCGTCGTAGAGCTCTGCGAGCTCGCCCGCATTGGCATGCACGACGTGCACCCGTTCGGTGAGCAGCGGGAGATAGCGCTCGCGATGCGCCTCCCACGCGGTGGGCGGGACCACCATCGTCAGGCTCACCTTCTCGACCCGCTGCAGTGCGGCCAGGCACTCGTCGATCTCATGGCCCGGCCCGACCCCGCCGATATACAGCAGGTGCAGACCCTGCCCCGGCTCGGCATCCCGGATCTGCGCCCCCGGCGGCAGCTCGGTGCACCGCGATTCCGGCGCGGGGATGACCGGCCCCATCGACTTCGACGGCAGGAAGAAGTGCGCATCGAACGCTCGCAGAGCCAGGAGGTCGAAGCGGTATCCGGCCTGCATCACCAGGCGTCGCAAGGGTGCGACGCTCGCCTGCTTCTCGGGGTAGCGCCAGTACACATCACGATAGAACTGGCCGAAGGGGATGCCAGCTCGTGAGCACCACGCCAGCAGCAGCGCCTCCAGAACCGGGGAGATCCCGTGAAAAGCACTCGTGGACAGCAGATTCGGCTGGGTCGAGTTCTCCGAGTACACGAAGGAGAGTTCCTGCCCTGCCCGGCGGCGACGTCGCAGATCCGCGAAGTCGCGGCGGCGCTGCACAGGATCCCCGGTCATGAGATGGACGCGGTGGCCGTTCGCCTTGAACGCCTCGAGCATCATGTTCGGACGCTGCCGACTCGCGGTCGTCGGTGAGGGGGCGAGGACATAGGGGGCATGGAAGACCATTCGCGGACCGACGGCCGTCGCAAGTGCCCGCTGCGAGAGCGCATCGAGTGCGGCGGCCCACTCCTCCCGGTTCTCTGCGGCGAGGGTCTCCAGATGGGGCAGCACCCAATGGCGCCGCAGCTGAACCCCGACATCCGGGGTCGCGGCCACTGCGACGGCCTCCAGGAGCGCATGGCCGAGGATCTCCCTGTCGCGCCGGCCGCTCGGCACGGTGTCGTGCTCCTCCGCGGCGACGATGAGGTGCGGGATCCCGGAGAGCACCGAGAGGACCTGCGCCGCGCTCGCCGCAGGAAGCTGTGCCTCGGCCACAACCAGGTCGGGACGGAGGAAGCCCTGAGCACGCAACGCGCGGGGCAGCACCCGCCGGAGCACTCCCGGCAGCTGGCCACGGAGGGGGCCGCTCAGCAGCGGAACCTGGACGCCCAGCACCTCGATGCCGGCGTCCGTCGACAGCTGCGGGGCCGAGCGAGCCCGTCGCAGCAGCGGCGCAGCACGCAGATGGAGGACAGCGACCTCGTTGCCCTGGGCCTGCAGCGCGCGGGCCCGCTCGATGACGGACGCCAAGGAGAGCGGCCCGGCGGAGTCCGTTCGAGCAGCAGTGATCATGAGGATGCGCATAGAGCAGCCCTTCTGACGGTTCTTGTCTGTCATGACGCGTGCGCCGCTTCGTGAGGGCGTGCATCGAAACGGCGCGCCGCCACCAGCGCCATGCCGAGCAGGCCGACCAGCAGCAGGGCCATGACCCCACCGACGATTGTCAGGGTAGTGACGAGCGGCAGAGTGGAGAAGTACAGCAGGCTCAGCGGCGCGGCGGCGAACACGATCGAGAATCCGAGCAGCCAGATCTGGTTCTCCGTCACCACGAAGAGCGTCGAGATCGGGGAGGTCACCAACTGCATGGCCAGCCATGGTGTCAGTGCTCGCGCGATCTCGCCGGAGAGATCCCATTGCGATCCGAACACGAGCAGGAAGAACCATGGCGAGACGAGGTAGATCAGCCCGAACGGGACGATGGAGATCAGGATGGCGCGGATCATCGTGGCTTTCACCAGGGGGTACATCTCGCCGGGCTTCACCGTGGACATCTTCTGGAAGAAGACCTGGGAGATCGCGCCGTTCATGAGCCCGATCGGCACCTGCAAGATGCTCCAGGCACGGCTGAACTGGCCCACCGAATCCAGTGCCACCAGGCCGATCATCAGCGGGATCCCGTTCAGCCGGATACCGTCGATCAGTGCGTTGGGCAGATTCAGCAGCGGCATCTTCTTGTAGCGCCGCAGGAGATCCAGGCTGCTCGGGGTGTCCTCCGGGATCGGTGCGAGCAGCTCCTGGGACTTCCGCCGCAGATTGAAGAACGCGAACGCGGGTCCGATCGCCGTGCCGATGATGAGCCCGGGCAGCGTGGTGAAGCCCGCGAGGCCGGCGGTCACCTGCCCACCGCTGGACCCGGCCATCTGCTGGATGCGGTTCCGCGAGATCGTGCGGTAGTCCTTCTTGCGGTTGAACCAGTACTGGAGCACCGTCACCTGAGCCAGGAAGAAGATGGAGAGGCCCACCAAGGGCATCCAGATCGCGAGCTCCCGGCTCCCGTAGATGTCCACGATGAGGTCATGGAGCAGGAACGCCGCAAGAGATGCCCCAGCGGCGAAGAACACGTTCGAGACGGTCCCGATCTTCGCGATGCGGCGCGCCGAGTCGTCGTTGTCAGGCAGCACGATGGTCAGATCCATGCGCAGCGAGGCGATGGTCGCAACGATCGACACGATCGATCCGTAGATCGCGAACTGGCCGAAGGTCTCCGGGGTGAAGAGTCGTGCCGTGATCATCGAGGCGCCCAGCGCGATCATCTGAGCGATCGCGGTCCCCGAGGCGAGCGTGGCGATGTGCCGGAGCGTGGGGTACTTCTGCATCAGACGCTGGAAGCGGTCGACGAGCCAGCCCTTCTTCGCCATCAGGTCGCCCCCTCCACGTCGATCGGCCGGGGCAGGGCCGTCGGTTCTGAACATCGCCATGCTAGGCGACGGTCTCGGTAGGATCAGGACGCCTGCCGCGCACCGAGGGCAGATGTGACCAAGAAGAGACGAGGCCGGGATTGACCACGACGCATGAGAGCGCGCACGTCGCGCTCACCACCGCTCTGCTGGCGATCCCCCCTACCTACTTCGTCACCGCGCACGCCGAGGCACTCCTCCGCCGCCGCGCGCCATATCGCTTCCATGCCGTGCCGCTCGCGGCCTCGATCGAACCGGGAGAGACGGTCATCCCCGCCACGGCCGCCCTCGACCTTCCCGTCTCCTACCGCGCCCGCGCCTCACTCGCCAAGCTGGCGATGCCGCTCCAGACCGCGGTGCTGATGCGACTGCAGCCTGATCTGATCCATCAGCACCATGGGACCTGGAGCAGCGGCGCGATCCGGGCGGCCAGGGCGATGGGCACCCCCCTGGTCACCACCTTGCACGGGACCGATGTCGTCCATGCAGGTCGTGTGGGGCCGCGCGGGCTCCAGCGGGTCCACGCGCGCGAGGTGCGTCGCGCCTTCGAGCATTCGCAGCTGCTGCTCGCTGTGAGCGACCATCAGCGCAGGCTGGCTGTCTCCGCCGGTGCGTCGTCCGAGCATCTCCATGTCCATTACCAGGGCATCGATACCGACTTCTTCACCCCTGCCCCGGCGGCCGACACGGAGGATCGACCCGCGCGCCTCCTCTATGTCGGCGGCCTGATCCCGCAGAAGCGTGTCGACCTCGTGATCCGTGCCTCCCAGGAGCTCTCACGAGATGTTCCCCACGAGCTGGTCATCCTCGGCGAGGGGCCCCTGCGCCGGACGCTCGAGGAACAGGCTGCGGGCAGCGCTCACATCCGCTTCGCAGGGCGCACCGATCGTGACGGGGTGCGCGAGCACATGCGTCGGTCCGACGTGCTCCTCCTGCTGTCCCACAGCGAGGGGGCCGGGCTGGTGATCCTCGAGGCGCAGTCCTGCGGGATGGCCGCGGTCGTCAGCGGCGACGATGGCAAGGCGGAGATGGTGGACGATGGAGTCACCGGAGCGGTCCTCAGCGCAGATCCGCAGCCGGCAGACGTCGCCCAGGCGCTGCGCCAGTGGCTTCCGGACGGGCCGGCGATGCGGGCGCAGATCGGTGAGGCTGCCCGGAGCTTCGTGATCCGTGACCGCAGCGTGGATGCAGGAGCCGCAGCGCTGGCAGAGCACTACGGCACCCTTCTGCGCTGACGCATATGAGCAGCGAGGCCGTCCCGGAACGGATGCGTTCCGGGACGGCCTCGCGGCTATGTGTCGGGTCGACTCAGAGTTCGACGACCTTCGCGTTCTCCGCGCTCTCGAGCACGGCTTCGACGGTGCGGACGGTGTGCAGGCCCTCGCGCATCGTGACGATGTTCGAGGTGTCCCCGTTGATCGCGTCGCGGAAGGCCTGGTGCTCGGTCGCGAGCGGCTCGTGGCGCTGCAGTGCGTAGGTGATCGAGTCACCCTCGCTGACCCCCCGGAACGACGCCATCGACTCCCACATGTTCGTCGCCGCGTCAGCATTCGCATGGAAGGTGAGATCTGCGTTCAAGGTGTCACCCACCAGCGCGCCCTTCTCCCCTGTCACGACGGTGACCCGCTCCTTGAACGGCGTCAGCCAGTTCACCAGGTGATTGGTGATGGTGCCGTCCGCCAGCCGGCCCGCGACCGAGACCATGTCCTCGTCCTCACGGCCCGAGCGACGAGTCGAGGTCGCCGCGACCGAAGCGTACGGCGACTGCGCGACCCAGGCGGTGAGGTCCAGGTCATGGGTGGCGAGGTCCTTCACCACCCCGACGTCCGCGATCCGGGCCGGGAACCCGCCCTGCCGGCGGGTGACGATCTGGTAGATCTCCCCCAGCTGTCCCTCGGCGATCCGCCGACGCATCTCCTGCAGCGCAGGGTTGTACCGCTCGATGTAGCCCACCGCTCCGACCAGGCCAGCCTGCTCGAACGCGGCGGTGATCTCCTCGGCCTCGCCGATGTCGAAGGCCAGCGGCTTCTCCACCAGGGTGTGCACGCCCGCCTCCGCGAGCGCGATCGCGACATCGCGGTGGAACTGGGTGGGCACCGCCACCACTGCATAGTCGATACCGGCGGCGATCAGCGCCTCCACATCCGGGAGCACCTCCAGCCCGGGCGCCGCACCATGGGGATCGCCGTGGGCATCCGCCGCTGCAACCAGCTCCACGCCCTCCAGCGCGCGGAGGTTCCGCGCGTGATGGCGCCCCATCATCCCCAGCCCGATCAGCCCGGCTCGCAGCGGCTTCTTCCTGCCCAGCATGCTCATGCCCCCGCCTTCGCCACAGTGTTCACAGCCGCCACGATCCGCTCCCGATCCAGCTCCGAGATGCTCGGATGCACCGGCAACGACAGCACCTCCTCCGCCAACATCTCCGTCACCGGCAGATCGACCTCAGTCTTGAACGTCTCCAGGCGATGCACCGGGGTCGGGTAGTACACCCCGCAGCCCACCTTGTGCTCCTCCCGCAGAGCAGCCGCGAAGGCATCCCGCTCCGCCGCCGTCGCGCCCTCGATCCGGATCGTGTACTGGTGATACACATGCGTCGCACCCTCACGCACCACCGGCGTCACCACACCGGTCAGATTCGCATCGAAGAACCGTGCGTTCTCCTGCCGCGTCGCCGTCCACGCCGGAAGCTTGCCCAGCTGGACCCGCCCGATGGCCGCATGGATATCCGTCATCCGGTTGTTGAACCCGGCGACCTCGTTCGCGTACTGCTTCTCCATCCCCTGGTTGCGCAGCAGCCTCACCTGACGCGCGATCTCCGGCGTGGCGCAGGAGACCATCCCACCCTCCCCCGAGGTCATGTTCTTCGTGGGATACAGCGAGTACATCCCACCCTGCCCGAAGGTGCCCACCTGGGCACCCTGCCAGGTCGCGCCATGGGCCTGCGCCGCATCCTCGAACACCCACAGACCATGCTTCGCCGCGATCGCCAGGATCTGGTCCATCGGCGCGGGATGCCCATACAGGTGCACCGGCTGGATCCCGACCGTCCGCTCCGTGACCGCCGCCTCGATCGCCGCGGGATCCACCGTGAACGTCTCCGGATCCACATCCACGAACACCGGGACACCGCCCGACACAGCCACCGTGTTCGCCGTCGCCGCGAAGGTGAACGACGGCACGATCACCTCATCACCGGGCTTCAGGCCCAGCGCCAGCATCCCCAGATGCTGACCCGAGGTGCCCGAGTTCACCGCCACCACCTCACGGCCACCCGCCAGCGCGGCGGAGAACTCCTGCTCGAACGCCGCGACCTCCGGTCCCTGCGCCACCATGCCCGAGGCCAGCACGCGATCCACTGCGTCCCGCTCCTCCTGGCCGATGATCGGCTTCGCCGGCGGGATCATCGTGAGTTCGCTGTTCATGCGGGGAGTCCATCCTGTCCATCGGGGTCGGTGAGGGTGGCCGGGCGCGGCGCGTCGGCCAAGGGTGAGGAGGCGAGCAGCAGCCCGCCGGTGGAGTCATCGTGGATGTACCACTCGCCCGTGGTGGGGCATATCCAGGCATCGGTCCCGTCGGAGGAAGGGATCAGCTTCTCGCCGGAGCGGCCCACCCAGCCGAGGCGCCGGGCCGGAACGCCCGCCACCAGCGCGTGCGGGGGGACGTCCTTGACCACGGTGGCGCCCGCGGCGACCATCGCCCAGGCACCGATGGTCACCGGAGCCACGCAGACGGCGCGGGCTCCGATCGAGGCGCCGGTCTCGCAGGTCACGCCGACGGGCTCCCAGTCGGAGGCGGACTTCGGGGTGAGATCCGGGTTGACCGCTCGCGGGAAGTGGTCGTTGGTGAACACTGCGGCGGGGCCGACGAAGACGCCGTCGGCGAGCTTCGCGGGCTCGTACACCAGCGCATAGTTCTGGACCTTGCAGCCGTTGCCCATCTGCACCCCGGAGCCGATGTAGGCACCGCGGCCGATCACGCAGTCCGTCCCGAGCCGGGCGCCCTCGCGCACCTGGGCAAGATGCCAGACGGAGCTGCCGTCGCCGATGGTCGCGTCGTCCGAGATGTCGGCCCCCGGGGCGACCCGGTAGGCAGGGGTATCGCTCATGGAGCCGACGATACCGCGAGCACTGGCCGATGATCGGGAGGAACGCCCTGCGATGCAGCGTGATGGGAGAACGTGCACACGATCCTCACCGCGTTCTCACCTGGCGGGCTGAGTCACCGCGAGGCGCGCAGCTTCTCCCCCTTGGCGAGCGCGACCTCTCGCAGCTCCGCCTGGAAGGCGATCATCCGCTCCCGGAGGCGCTCCGCTTCCTGATCAGCGCCGGCGGCGAGGATCCGGGCCGCGAGCAGTCCGGCGTTGCGCGCTCCGCCGATGGAGACGGTCGCGACCGGCACCCCGGCGGGCATCTGCACGATCGACAGCAGGGAGTCCATGCCGTCGAGATGCTTCAGCGGCACTGGCACCCCGATCACGGGCAGGGGGGTGAGGGAGGCGAGCATGCCGGGCAGGTGGGCGGCGCCGCCTGCTCCGGCGATCACCACCCGCAGCCCGCGCTCGGCGGCGCTGCGGCCCCAGGTGACCATGTCCTCGGGCATCCGGTGGGCGGAGATCACCTCGACGGTGGCTCCGATCTCGAACTCGGCGAGCGCCTCCTCCGCGGCTTTCATCACCGGGTAGTCGGAGTCGGAGCCCATCACGATGCCGACCAGCGGGCGGAGGGTGTTCTCGGTCATCGGGTCTCTCCTGAGGTCTCGACAGTGAGGGGCGCGCCGGTGGCGGGCACTGCGGTGGCGGGCGCGCCTGTGGCAGGCGCTGCGGTGACGGGCGCGGGCCCGTCGATGATCAGTCGTTCGGCCCGGTGGGCGCGCTCGAGCAACTCGTCCGCGTCCGTGCCGGTGAGGGTGACGTGCCCGATCTTGCGACCGGGTCGCACGGACTTGCCGTAGAGGTGGATCTTCAGCTCCGGATCGGCGGCGAGCGCGGCGTGTGCGCCGGGGGCGAGGTCCTCGGCAGCACCGGCGAGCAGGTTCACCATCACCGAGACCGGTGCGACCGGGGTGGTGGCGCCGAGGGGCAGATCGGCGACCGCTCGCAGGTGCTGCTCGAACTGGCCGGTGATGGCGCCGTCCATGGACCAGTGGCCGGTGTTGTGGGGACGCATGGCGAGTTCGTTGACCAGCACCTGACCGTCGGCCGTCTCGAACAGCTCGACAGCGAGCATGCCGGTGACCCGGAGGTCTTCCGCGATGGCGAGCGCGAGGGCCTGGATCTGCTGCTGGCCCTCCGCATCGAGGCCGGGCGCGGGTGCGACCACCTCGTAGCAGACCCCGTCCTTCTGCACCGACTGGACCACGGGGTAGGCCACGGCCTCTCCTCCGGGGCGCCGTGCGACCTGGGCGGAGAGCTCGCGGGTGAAGGGCACCAGCTCCTCGGCGAGCAGTTCGCCGTGCTCGGCGAGCCAGTCCTGGGCCTGGTCGGCGCTCTCGATGATCCTCACCCCGTGGGCGTCGTAGCCGCCGCGGGGGGTCTTGATCACGATCCGGCCATCGCTCTCGGCGAGCGCGTTCTCCAGGTCCGCCACGGAGCTGATCCGCCACCAGCGCGGGCAGGGGTGGCCCAGCGCGGTGAGTCGCTCGCGCATCACCAGCTTGTCCTGGGCGTGGAGGAGAGCCGCAGGGCCGGGCCGGACCGCGGCGAGCCCGGCACCCTCGATGCGTTCGAGGATCTGTGTGGGCACGTGCTCGTGGTCGAAGGTGATCACGTCGACCTCGGCGGCCAGGTCACTGACCGCCTGCTCGTCGTCATGCCGACCGATCCGGACCTCGGCGGCGACGGCCGCAGCGCTCTCCGCAGGGTCAGTGGCCAGCACCGGCGTGGTGAGGCCCAGCTCGATCGCGGGGCCGATAATCATCCGGGCCAGCTGCCCGGCGCCGATGAGGCCGACGCTGCGGGCACCCGTCGGGCTCTCGGGGGTGGCCGCGGCATCGGGGGCGGCTGCCGTAGTGGGAGCAGTGGTCTGCTCTGGGCGGGGCGGGGTGATCGGCACGGCGGCCAGTGTACGAGGTCAGCTGCGTGAGCGCGGGCGGCGCCGGACCACGGACCCCTGGGGGAGGGAATCGAGGTCGTCCCCACCGGAGCGCTGCCGCTGTGCGGCGCTGGGCGTCATGTCGGCGCGGACCCCGCGGGCGGCCTTCGCGAGCCGTCCGCCGCGATGCTCGCGAGGGGCTCTCGCGCCCCGGCCGCTGCGCTTCTCCTCGACGTCGTCCTCGCCGCCATCGTCACCGGGTGCGGAGATCAGGAACACGCCGAAGGTGGTGGGGCTCTCGGTGAGCAGCTCGAGGCGCCCGCCGTCGTCCTCGACCAGGGTGCGTGCGAGCGCGAGCCCCACGCCGGTGCCGCTCGAGCTCCGCCCGGAGACGGCGCGCTCGAAGATCCGGGCGCCGAGCTCGGGATCGATGCCACCACCCTCGTCGGAGACCTCGACCACGGTCGAGTGATCGTTGCGGCGCACCTTCACGGTGGTGCGCCCGGCGCCGTGGGCGAGTGCGTTCTCCACCAGGGTGGCGATCACCTGGGTGAGCGGACCGGTCGATCCCCAGACTGCGGCGCTGCGCGGGACCTGCACCCGCAGCTCCCGGTGGGCACGCCGGTACGCCGGGGACCACTCCTCGCTCTGCTGGGTGAGCACGTTGCGCAGCTCGACCACGCCGGGGGTGCGGCGTTGGGAGGAGCGCGGGGCGTTGATGAGGTCGTGCACCACCTCGGTGAGGCGGTCGATCTGCTCGAGGGAGATGCGGGCCTCCTCGCGCACCCACTCCTCGGAGCTGGTCGCGAGGATCTCGTCCAGGCGCATCGACAGCGCGGTCAGCGGGGTGCGCAGCTGATGGGAGGCGTCGGAGGCCAGCCGGCTCTCCGCCTCGAGGCGTTCGTTGAGCATCGCGCCGGAGCGGGCGAGCTCCTCGGCGACGTCGTCGATCTCGGCGATCCCGGAGGCGTGCCAGGGGCCGCGGGAGCGACCGGAGCCCATCTCTTCGGCGCGCTGGCTCAGCCGGGCCAGCGGCATCGAGATCCGTTGCGCCTGCCACAGCGCCACGGAGACGCCGATGGAGAGCGCTGCGAGTCCGGCGACGGTGATCAGCACCCAGGCGCTGGCGGTGTGCGCGCGCACGTCGGACTCCGGGATGTACACGGCGACCGACTGTCCGGAGGCGCCGTTGGTGGTGACCCTCTCCGACTTGCCCTCCGGGGGGTCACCGGCGGTGTAGGTGGTGCCGTCGTGGGTCACCGTGATCGCGATGTTGAGGTCCGTCTGCGCGTCGACATGGCGCTGGAGCAGCGCATCGTCGATCTCGAGGCCCTCCTGGAGCCGTGCCTCGGTGTCGATGCGCACGAGGTCGACGATCTGGTTAGCCTGGTTGGTGAGGCTCTGCCGTGCCAGCGTCAGCCACGAGTAACCCAGCGGGATGCCGAGCATGAGCACGGCCAGGAGCACGGTGATGATGGTGGCCTGCAGCACTCGCTGCCGCACCGGTCAGCTCTCCGCGCCGGTCTCGAAGCGGAAGCCCACTCCCCTCACCGTGGTGATCCGGCGGGGATCGGTGGCGTCGTCGCCGAGCTTGCGACGCAGCCAGGAGACGTGCATGTCCAGAGTCTTGGTGGAGCCCCACCATTCGGCGCCCCACACCTCGCGCATCAGATCGTCGCGGGTGACGACGCTGCCGGACTCCCGCACCAGCACGGTCAGCAGGTCGTACTCCTTGGCGGAGAGGCTCAGCTCCTCGCCGTCGGCGTAGGCGCGGCGGGCGGAGACATCGAGCATCACCCCGTTGACATCGAAGCTGTCACCGGAGTCCTCCATCGCCTGGGAGCGCCGCATGAGGGCCCGGATACGGGCCTGGAGCTCGCCGAGGCGGAAGGGTTTGGTGACGTAGTCGTCGGCGCCGGCGTCGAGGCCCACCACCGCGTCGACCTCGTCGGCGCGGGCGGTGAGGATCAGGATCGGAGACTCGAGCCCGCCCTTCCGCAGTCGACGGGCGACCTCGAGACCGTCGAGGTCCGGCAGCCCGAGATCGAGGATGACCAGGTCGATCGGCTCGGGTCCCGCCGCGATCGCGAGCGCGTCCATCCCCCGTGATGCGCGGGTCACGGTGTAGCCCTCCCGGTCCAGTGCGCGGGAGAGTGGTTCGGCGATGGCCGAGTCGTCCTCGACGAGTAGCAGTCGTGTCACGCGTTCCATCCTACGACGATGCCGGCAGGGGCCGCCCGACCCGGGGTGCGGGCCGGGCGCCTGGCCATCATCCCAGCTCCCCTCACAGCGCTGTCGCGAGCACGGCGGGCCCGGGTTCCCGCGCCGACCAGGGGCGGCGGCTCACAGGCCCATGTCCAAGGGCGTCGAGCGGTCGCGTCGCATCTCCTGGACGTGCACGTTGCCGATCCCGTGGAGCTCGACCTCTTCACCGTCGGAGAGCGCGAACCCGCCGGGCAGTGCCTGGCTCACCGCCGCGGCAGTGTCCGCATCGACCAGCACGGATCCCGGCCGCGCCACGGACTCCATGCGTGCGGCGAGGTTGACGGTGGGGCCGAACACGTCCCCGTATCGGGAGAACATCGATCCCCAGGCCAGTCCCACCCGCACCGGCGGAAGGTCGGGCGAGGCGGTGATGGTCTCGGCGAGGCTGACTGCGATCTGGGCGCCGTCCTCGGGCGTGTCGGCGAGGAACATGATCTCGTCGCCCACCGTCTTGACCACCCTGCCACCGCCTACAGAGATGAGGTCCCGGCTCACCGACTCGAAGCGGCCGACCATGTCGGCCAGCTCGGCACCGGGCAGATCCTGGGCGAGGCGGGTGAACTGGACCAGGTCCGCGAAGCCGATGGCTCGGTGGAGCGGGAACAGCTCATCGGTGTCGCGGTGCAGGACCTCGCTGCCGGCACGGGCCGCATAGGCGGCGAGCTGCCGCCGGAAGGTGAACATCACCTGAGATTCGAAGACTTCCAGCAGCTCCGGGATCGAGTCGAGCATCTGCTGACGGGCCTGGGCGTCGTCGAGGCCGTCGGCATACTTCGCCTCGTCCACGAGGGCCTCGGTGATCCACATCGCCAGTCGGCCCATGTGGAAGCCCAGTCCGCGGGAGATGCTCGCGAAGGCTCTCTCCGTGATCACCCCCTCCTCGACGATCGCGGCGAGATCACCGATCGCGTAGGCGTCCTCCTCGGTGAAGACGACGGTGTCCTCGTCCACCGGGGTGAAGCCCAGCGAGCGCCAGTACACGGAGGTGAGGCGTTCGGGGATGTCCTGCTGATCGGCGAGATCCCGGCGCGAGTACTTGCGCGGGCCCTGCAGCAGCACCTTCTCGAGGGCGCCGACGCTGCGGCGCACAGCGGCGAAGCGCTTGTTGAGGTCGAGGATCTCCCGATCATCCAGCGAGGCCTGTCCCGAGCCGGACTCCGAGAGGTCCGGCAGCTCCGCAGTCTCCACCGGGACGCTCTCCACGGGGATGTCCTCCAGAGGGATCTTCTCGACCGGCATGTTCTCGACAGGCATGTTCTCCACGGGGGCGCTCTCCACAGGCTGGTTCTCCACAGGCTGGTTCTCCACGGGCTCGTTCTCCACCGGGATGGCTCCTTGCGGCACCGACGAAGGCTCACGGGGAGCGGCGCTCCGCTCCTGTCCCGCGATGCGCTTCAGGTCTTCCATGCCTCCGGTCACGTGACGTGCTCCTCCTGCTCGATGTCCTTCAAGTTCTGACTGTGGTCACGGGGACTGCCCGGGCCTCAGATGCCTCACATCACCGACATCCACGGCCACCTGCCCGACGCCTTTGCGATCGACGACCAGCCTGCCGGAGCCGTCCACCTTCGTGGCGAGGCCGTGCCAGGAGCTCGATCGATCTCCCCCCGTGTCAAGATCCCCCAACGGATCGATGCGCACATGACGCCCCAATGTGAGGCACGTCATAGTGTAGCGGTCGTGGGTCCCTGAGCGGACGCCGTCTCCCCCTGTGGACTCGAGGCGAGCGAGCTCCTGAGCGAGCGCCGTCACCAGCGATCTCTCGAGCCGCTCCCGCAGCTCCTCATCATGCAGGCCATCCGGCAGGTCTTCCGGCAGGACAGTGCTGCCTGACACCCTCGTCGGGCGCAGACCGCCCGCTCCCCGCAGCCAGGCCGCGCCGGGCACGACGGTGCCGTCCTGCTGACGCACCGGCCCGCGCAGGTTCAGACCGATGCCGACCAGCACCGATTGCGCCCCGCGCCCTTCGACCAGGATCCCCCCGAGCTTCCGACCATCCGCCGTGTGCAGGTCATTGGGCCACTTGAGGCCGATCTCCTCAGTCGCCCGCAGGCCGAGCACCTCGCTGAGGGCGGAGACCGCGGCCAGCCCGGCTGCCAGTGGGAACCACCCGCGGGCGGCGGGTGCCAGGTCGCTGCGGTGGGCGTAGGTGAGGGACAGGCTGGACCCCTCGGGGCTCGCGAAGGCTCGGCCGAGACGCCCCCGGCCGGCCGTCTGCCGGCGGGCGGTGAGCGCGAAGGGCGGCGCCAGCCCCTCGGTCAGGCGGCGCGCCGCCTCGTCCTGGGTCGAGGTGACCGTGCCCTCCCGCAGGATGGCGGGCTGCGCCTCTGCGGGCGGCCGCGCGGCTGCGGGCGGCTGCGCGACTGCGGGCGTTTGCGCAGCGGGCGTTTGCGTAGCTGCGGCGGGCTCCGCGCCTGCAGGGGGCTGCGCGGCTGCGGGGGGCTGCGCGGCTGCCGGGGTCTGCGCCGCCGCCGGGTCTCGCGACCCGGAGCTGCCGGGCCCCGCTGCGCCGGCTGTGCTCGTCATACCGCTCCTCGTCGTGCCGCTCATCCTGCCCCCTGGTGTGCACCTCGCTGATCTCCGAGCCGCCGCGCACGCAGGTGCCGTCTGCAGGCGTGAGCGACCGCCGTCGGACCTCCGTAGCGTAGTATCCCGATGTCCATCCGCCGGATCACTACGCGGCCTTGCAGGCCGCAGCAGGAGGCTCCGTGACCGACGCTCCGCGGCCGCTCACCACCGCCCAGCGACTCGAGGACCTGCGCGAGCGTGACGCCGCTGCGGTCTCCGCCGCCGATGAGCTCGCGGTCCAGAAGCAGCATGCCCGGGGCAAGAAGACCGCCCGGGAACGGATCTCAGACCTGCTGGATGACGGCTCCTTCGTGGAGACTGACCGCTTCGTGCGCCATCAGGCCCGCAGCTTCGGGATCGATGCCAAGCGACCTGCCGGGGACGGCATCGTCACGGGCTACGGCACGATCGATGGCCGCCAGGTGTGCGTGTACTCACAGGACTTCACCGTCTTCGGTGGCTCCCTCGGCGAGGCCCATGGTCGCAAGATCCAGAAGATCCAGGACCTCGCGCTGAGCACCGGCGTGCCGATCATCGGCATCCTCGACGGCGGCGGCGCCCGCATCCAGGAGGGTGTGGCCTCGCTCGCGATGTTCGCCGGGATCTTCAAGCGCAACACCCGCGCCTCCGGAGTGATCCCTCAGATCTCGCTGATCATGGGCCCGGCCGCCGGCGGCGCCGTGTACTCCCCGGCGCTGACGGACATCATCGTGATGGTCGAGAAGACCTCCCACATGTTCATCACCGGCCCCGACGTGATCCGCACGGTCACCGGGGAGGACGTCGGCTTCGAGGAGCTCGGCGGCGCGCGCACCCACTCCTCCCGCTCGGGAGTCGCCCACTACATGGCGCCCGACGAGGCCGAGGCCATCGAGTACGTCAAGGACCTGCTCAGCTACCTCCCGGCCAACACACTGAGCCCCGCTCCCTCCTTCCCGGTGCGCTTCGAGCAGGACCACACCCCGGCGGACACCGCCCTGGACGCCCTGGTGCCGGATTCGCCGAACCAGCCGTACGACATGCTCACGGTGCTGCGGGCAGTGCTCGACGACGAGGAGTTCCTCGAGGTCCAGCCGCTGTTCGCTCGCAACATCCTGGTGGGCTTCGGCCGCGTCGAGGGACACAGCGTGGGCATCATCGCCAACCAGCCCTCGCACCTGGCAGGCACCCTGGACATCGACGCCTCCGAGAAGGCGGCGCGCTTCGTGCGGCTGTGCGATGCGAACAACATCCCGGTGCTGACCTTCGTGGACGTGCCCGGGTTCCTCCCCGGCACCGATCAGGAGTACGGCGGGATCATCCGCCGCGGCGCGAAGCTGCTGTACGCCTATGCCGAGGCGACGGTCCCGCTGATCACCGTGATCACCCGCAAGGCCTACGGCGGCGCGTACATCGTGATGGGTTCGAAGGAGCTCGGCGCGGACATCAACCTCGCCTGGCCCACCGCACAGATCGCTGTGATGGGCTCCCAGGGCGCGGTGAACATCCTCCACCGGGGCGATCTGCGCCAGGTGGCCGAGCAGGGCGGGGACGTCGAGTCCGAGCGTAAGCGCTTCGAGGCCGAGTACGACGAGCAGTTCGCCAACCCGTACACCGCCGCCGAGCGCGGCTGGATCGACGGCGTGATCCGTCCCGCCGACACCCGGCTGGAGGTGGCCCGGGCGCTGCGCGCGCTGCGCACCAAGCGGGACACCCTGCCCACCAAGAAGCACGGGAACATCCCGCTGTGACAGCCCCGCAGACCACGACGGACCCTGCCGGCAACCAGCAGGGAGGCCCCCCCGGCACCAGCCCGGTGCGTCCCTCGGATGTCCGACTCGTGCAGGGATACCTACGCGACGACGAGCTCGCCGCGATCGCGGTGGTGATCTCCGCAATGAGCGTCACCAGCCGCCTGGAGGCTGAGGAGCGCACCCTCGCCGAAGGCCAGGGCGCGGGCGCCGGCGCGTGGGCCGACCCCGTGCACGGCCATCCCCGTGCCCACGGTCTGAGGGGTCTGCCCTCCCCCGCAGCCTGGCAGTTCTCGGATCGCTGAACCGGCTGAACCGGTCGCGCTCCGCACTAGACTGCGGCGCATGCCTGAGCCTGCTTCCGCCGCCCCCGTGCGCACTGCCTCCGCCCTGGACCGACTGGCCGACGAGTACGTCGAGCTGAGCGCCCGTCTGGACCCTTTCCTCGCCACCTCGCTCGGCATCTCCGGGTACGACACCGAGGTCACCGACTACTCCCCGGCCGCTGTCGATGAGCGCACGGAGGCCGCGCGGACCCTGTTATCGCGAGTCGCGGAGATCCCCGACCAGGACGCGGTGGACACCGTCACCCGCGCCGCACTCAACGAGCGGCTGGGCCTCGAGATCGAGCGCGCCGAGCAGCGGCTGGACATCTCGGCCGTCAACAACCTCGCCTCCCCGCTGCAGTCCCGCGATGTGCTCGATCAGATGCCCACCGAGACTGCCGCCGACTGGCATGACATCGCCCAGCGCATGCAGGCGATGCCGCACACGCTGAGCACCTGGGTCCAGTCGCTGCAGGAGGCCGCGAGCCACGGCGTCGTCTCCTCCCGCCGCCAGCTCCTGCTCGGAGCGGAGCAGGCGCGCGGCTACGCCGCCGAGGACGGCTTCTTCGCCGGCTTCGCCCGGGATGCCGTGGGCGACGACACCCAGCGCGCACGGGTCGCGGAGGCGGCGGGCACCGCCGCCCGCGGCTATCTCGACCTCGCGGACCAGCTGGAGGCGCTCGCCCCGCGCGCCCCCGAGCGCGACGCCGTCGGGCGAGACGCCTACGCCCTGGCCTCCCGTACCTTCCTGGGGACCGACATCGACATCGACGAGACCTACGCCTGGGGCATCGAGGAGCTGCGCTCCGTGGTCGCCGAACAGGAGGAGGTCGCCGAGCGCATCAACGCCCGTGCCGGCACCGGCGGAGGTCGCTCAGTGGCCGCGGCCAAAGCCGCTCTGAACGCCGACCCGAGCCGGATCCTCCACGGCACCGAGGAGCTGCGCAGCTGGATGCAGGACCTCAGCGACCGCGCGATCGAGGACCTCGCCGGTACCCACTTCGACATCCCTGAGCCCCTGCGCCGGCTCGAATGCAGAATCGCCCGCACCGGCTCCGGCGGCATCTACTACACCGGCCCCAGCGAGGACCTCACCCGCCCCGGCCGAATGTGGTGGGACGTCCCGACCGGAACCACCGAGTTCCACACCTGGCTGGAGACCACGACCGTCTACCACGAGGGGGTCCCCGGGCATCACCTGCAGGTCGGCACACAGACCCTCCAGGCGAGCACGCTGAACCGCTGGCGCGCGATGATGTGCTGGGTCTCCGGCCACGGCGAGGGCTGGGCCCTCTATGCGGAGCGGCTGATGGACCAGCTCGGCCATCTCTCCGATGACGGCGACCGGCTGGGGATGCTCGATGCACAGCGCCTGCGCGCAGGCCGGGTGGTGCTGGACATCGGCCTGCACTGCGGGCTGTCGATGCCGGACGGGCTCGCCGGCTCCGCGGGAGGTGCCTGGAGCTTCGAGAAGGCCTGGGACTTCATAAGCGCCCACTGGGGCGTGACCGAGGCCGAGCAGCGCTTCGAGCTCAACCGCTACCTGGGATGGCCCGGTCAGGCCCCCTCCTACAAGATCGGGCAACGGGTCTGGGAGCAGCTGCGGGCCGCGACGAGCGAGCCCGCCCGAGATTTCCACCGACGTGCCCTGCAGCTGGGCAGCCTGCCCCTGTCCGTCCTCGAGGAGGCCCTGCGATGACCCACTCCGATCCCCAGCCCGAGAACGACGTGCTCTCGCCGTCCGATCACGATCCGCTGCTGCTGCTCGCCTCCGCCTCGGCGGGACGGCGCGCCACCCTCCGCGCCGCCCGCATCGAGCACACTGCGATGCCGGTCGACCTCGATGAGGAGGCGATCCTCGCCGGCGCTCGCGAACGGGCTGCCGCATCCGGCGATCCGGAGGATCAGCTCACCGCGGAGGAGGAGGTGCTGCTGCTGGCTCGGGAGAAGGCCCTCGCGGCAACCGCCCGCAGCGAGGGCGGCTATGTGGTGCTGGGCTGCGACTCGATGCTCGAGCTGGACGGCGAGGTGATCGGCAAGCCGTTGACCGCGGAGCGCGCGCGGGAGCGCTGGCAGGCCATGCGCGGGCGCTCCGCGGTGCTCCACTCCGGGCATTGGATGGTCGACGACCGCGACGAGGAGGACGGCGGCACCGGCGCGACCTTCGGCGCGACGGCGAGCTGCCAGATCAGCTTCGCCGCGCTCAGCGACGAGGAGATCGACGCCTACATCGCCACCGGTGAGCCGCTCGGGGTGGCCGGCGGCTTCACCCTCGACGGTGTGGGAGGCCCCTTCATCGAGCGCGTCGACGGCGACCCGCACGCCGTCGTCGGCCTCTCCCTGCCGCTGCTGCGCAGGATGCTGGACGAGATCGGCCTGGGCGTGCACCAGCTGTGGGGCGAGATCTCCGTCGGCGGCCCTGCGGGCCCTGGCGCCGTCTGAACGCCCGCGGTACTAGACTCGGCCACTGCTGACTCCCGGAAGGAACCCTCCCCAATGCCCGCACGCTCCTCCAAGCCCCGCCCCCTGTCCACGGTGCTCATCGCCAACCGTGGAGAGATCGCGGTGCGGGTCGCACGGGCCTGCCGGGACGCCGGGCTCCGCTCCGTCGCCGTCTACGCCGATCCCGACCGTGACGCTCTGCACACGCAGATCGCTGACGAGGCCTACGCGCTGGGCGGCAGCACCGCCGCCAGCTCCTACCTGGTCGTCGACAAGATCCTGGACATCGCGAAGCGCTCCGGCGCCGACGCGGTCCATCCCGGCTACGGCTTCCTCTCCGAGCGCGCCGATTTCGCGCAGGCGGTGATCGACGCCGGGCTGACCTGGATCGGCCCGCCCCCCTCCGCCATCGAGAAGCTCGGCGACAAGGTCTCCGCCCGGCACATCGCGCAGAAGGCCGGGGCTCCGCTGGTCGCCGGTACCAAGGACCCGGTGCAGAACTCCGACGAAGTCGTCGACTTCGCCCGCGAGCACGGCCTGCCGATCGCGATCAAAGCAGCATTCGGCGGCGGCGGGCGCGGGCTGAAGGTGGCGCGCGAGGAGTCCGAGGTGCGCGAGCTGTTCGACTCGGCAGTGCGTGAGGCCGTCTCCGCCTTCGGCCGCGGGGAGTGCTTCGTCGAGCGCTTCCTGGACTCCCCCCGCCACGTCGAGACCCAGTGCCTGGCGGACATGCACGGCAACGTCCAGGTGGTCTCCACCCGTGACTGCTCGCTGCAGCGCCGCCACCAGAAGCTGGTCGAGGAAGCACCTGCGCCGTTCCTCAGCGACCAGCAGAATGCCCAGCTGATCTCCTCCTCGAAGGCGATCATGCGGGAGGCGGGCTATGTCGGTGCCGGCACCTGCGAGTTCCTGGTCGGCAAGGACGGCACCATCTCCTTCCTCGAGGTCAACACCCGGCTCCAGGTCGAGCATCCGGTGACCGAGGAGATCGCAGGCGTGGATCTGGTGCGCGAGCAGCTGCGCATCGCCGCGGGCGAGCGCATCAGCGACCAGGATCCTGTGGTGCGCGGGCACTCCTTCGAGTTCCGGATCAACGGCGAGGACCCGGGCCGCGGCTTCATGCCGGCTCCCGGCAGGATCCAGCGCTTCGACGCGCCCTCGGGCCCGGGCGTCCGGGTCGAGACGGGGGTCCGTACCGGGGACGAGGTCTCCGGTGCCTTCGACTCGATGCTGGCCAAGCTCATCGTCACCGGAGCCACCCGCCAGGAGGCGCTCGAGCGCTCCCGCCGCGCGCTCGCGGAGTTCACGATCGAAGGGATTCCGACGGTCCTCCCCTTCCACCGCAAGGTGGTCGAGGACCCGGCCTTCGCTCCCGAGGATCCCGAGCAGGCCTTCACCGTGCACACCACCTGGATCGAGTCCGCCTTCGACAACGATCTGCCGGCCGCACCGCTGCCCACTCAGCCTGAGGAGGCGGAGGATCGCGAGGCCGTGGTGGTCGAGGTCGACGGGCGCCGGGTCGAAATCAGCCTTCCCGCTTCGCTGCGTGCACCGCAGGCAGCGGTGCGCCAGCGTCGCAAGCGTCAGCACCGGGCTTCCGGTGACGGCACCGCTGCCAGCGGCAACAGCGTCTCCGCGCCGATGCAGGGGACGATCGTGAAGGTCGTCGCCGAGGAGGGGCAGACGGTCTCCGACGGCGATCTGCTCGTGGTGCTCGAGGCCATGAAGATGGAGCAGCCCATCTCCGCGCACCGCTCCGGCGTCGTCAAGGGTCTGAATGCGGAGATCGGCGCCACGGTCTCGGCAGGCGCCGTGCTCTGCCAGATCGACGACTGACACCCCCACCCCGCGCAGTCCACCGCTGCCCGCGAGTCATGAGCGCCCTGCTTCCGTCGGTGGAAGCAGGGCGCTCGTGACTCTGGGGCAGCTCAGGCCCCGGCTGACTCGGGGGCAGTTCAGCCCTCGGCGTCGAGCAGCCGCTGCCGGGCCACCTCGGCCAGGGAGCCGGTGAGCGAGGGATAGACGGTGAACGTGCCGGCGACCTGTTCGGCGGTGAGCCGGTGGGCGACGGCGAGGGTGTAGGGCAGGATCAGCTCGCTGGCCCGCGGCGCGACGACGACCGCGCCGACCACGGTGTGGGAGCCGGGACGCACGATCAGCTTCACGAACCCCTCCGTGATCCCCTGCATCTTCGCCCGTGGGTTGGTGTCCAGACCCAGCACCAGCACTTCCCCGGCCGTCTCTCCGCTGAGCACCTCCTGCTCGCTGACCCCGACCACCGCGATCTCGGGGCTCGTGAAGATGGCCGAGGAGACCTGGGCCGCGATCAGCGGGGAGACCGCGTCTCCCAGGGCGTGATGCATCGCGATCCGGCCCTGCATCGCGGCGACGGAGGCGAGCGGGTACACGCCGGTGCAGTCCCCGGCGGCGTAGATCCCCCGCACCGAGGTGCGGGAGACGCGGTCGGTCTCGATGTGGCCGGAGTCCTTCACCCGCACCCCAGCCGTCCACAGTCCCAGGTCTGCGGTCCAGGGGATCCCTCCGAGGGCCATCAGCACATGGCTGCCAGAGATCTCCTCGCCGGAGGTGAGGGTGACGAGGACCCCGTCATCCGTGCGCCGCGCGGTGGCGGCTCGCGAGCGGGAACGAACGGTGACGCCGCGACGTGCGAAGGCTCCCTCCAGCACGTCGGCGGCGTCCGCGTCGCTGCCGGGCAGCACCTTCTCTCGGGAGGAGACCAGGGTGACCTTGGTGCCCAGCGCCCGATAGGCGCTGGCGAACTCGGCGCCGGTGACCCCTGAGCCGACCACGATCAGGTGCTCGGGCAGGCAGTCCAGCTCGTACAGCTGGGTCCAGTTCAGGATCCGTTCGCCGTCGCACGGGGCGCTGTCGAGCTCTCGTGGCCGGGCGCCGACGGCCAGCAGGATCACCTCGGCCTCGTGCTGCGCGATCCGCTTCCCGGCGGGGTCGAGGACCTCGATCCGGTCCGGGCCGTCCAGGCGGCCGCGCCCCTCGACGATCGTCACCCCGGCCTCCTGCAGGCTCGCGCGGATGTCGGCGGACTGGGCCGCGGCGAGATCGCGGACGCGCCGGTTGACGGCCGCGAGGTCGACGTTCAGGGTGTGGGCTGTGGGTGCGGCACCGGTGTCGGCATCGCGGATGCCCAGCTGCTGGGAGCCGGCGACCTGGTCGAGGACGTCGGCGGTAGCGATGAGCGTCTTGGACGGCACCACATCGGTGAGGACTGCGGCACCGCCGATGCCTCGCTCCTCCACCAGGAGGGTCTCGGCCCCGTGCCGGGCGGCGGTGAGGGCGGCTTCGTAGCCACCGGGGCCGCCGCCGATGATCACCACCCGGGGCCGCCCCCCGGTGTGGGGAAGACGTCGAGGGTCGGAAGGCAGGGCTGTGCTGGGGTCGCTCACCCCGCCATTGTGGCAAAGCCGGGGCCGGTCAGGGGCCGGTTCGAGCTCAACCGAGCATGAGAACACCGGAACACGGCAGTGCGCAACCGTGTCTCGCCTCCGGGACCGGCTGCGGTGCCCCGCGACCCGCTTCTCTGCGCTACCTTCTGTCCATGACTGCTTCTGCATCCGATCCGTATCTGCTCGCCCGCGACGCCGCCGCTGCCATCGCCGAGGCCAGCGGGGTCCCCGCCCACGATCTCGCGCTGGTGCTCGGGTCCGGCTGGGCCGAGGCCGCCGATCTGCTCGGCGAGACCGTCTGGCAGGGCGACGCCACCACCATTCCCGGGTTCCGGCCGCCCGCGGTCGCCGGTCACGTCGGCACGCTGCGTTCGGTGCGCGTCGAGGGCACCGGGGCCCGTGCTCTGGTGCTCGGAGCGCGCACGCACTTCTACGAGGGCGCAGGCGTGGACGCCGTGGTCCACGGTGTCCGCACCGCAGCCGCGACCGGCGCCCGCACCATGGTGCTGACCAACGGCTGCGGCGGCATCGATCCCTCCTGGACTCCCGGCACCCCGGTGCTGATCCGGGACCAGATCAACTTCACCGGGTCCACTCCCCTGGTGGGCGCGAACTTCGTGGATCTCACTGACCTCTACACGCCGGCGCTGCGCGAGATCGCCCGCGAGGTCGACGAGAGCCTCGCTGAGGGCGTGTACATGCAGTTCTCCGGCCCGAGCTACGAGACTCCGGCGGAGGTGCAGATGGCCAAGGCCATCGGCGCGAACCTGGTGGGCATGTCCACCGCGCTCGAGGCGATCGCCGTGCGCGAGGCAGGGATGGATCTGCTCGGGATCTCCCTGGTCACCAACCTCGCCGCCGGGATCAGCGGCGAGGCCCTGAGCCACCAGGAGGTGCTCGAGGCGGGCCGTGACGCCGGCCCGCGCATCTCGCAGCTGCTGGCAGAGACGGTGCGCCGCATCACCGGCGCTGCGGGCGAGACCGGCGCGACGAGCGGGTCCGGCGGCGCGGCATGAGCTTCGACGCCGACCTGCGCCTGCGGGTCAAGGCGTGGATCCAGGACGATCCTGATCCCGCGACACGCGCAGCGCTCTCGAGCCTGCTGGAGCAGGCGGGAGCCGGCAGCGAGATGGCGCAGGACGAGCTCGCCGACGCCTTCGCCGGGGATCTCCAGTTCGGCACAGCCGGGCTGCGAGGGCGGATGGCGCCGGGCCCGAACCGGATGAACCTCGCGGTGGTCTCCCGTGCCGCCCGCGGGCTCGCCGACCACCTGCTCGATGATCTCGAGCTTCCGCAGCCGCTGGTGGTGATCGGCTACGACGCCCGCCACAACTCCGAGAACTTCGCACGCCGTTCCGCCGCGATCATGGTCGCCGCCGGCTGCCGGGTGCAGCTGCTGGAGCGCTTCGGCCCCACCCCGCTGGTGGCCTTCGCGGTGCGGCATCTGGAGGCCGACGCCGGCATCGTGGTCACCGCCTCCCACAATCCCCCGGCGGACAACGGCTACAAGGTCTATCTCGGGGGTCGCGCCGCCGAGCCCGACGGCCGTGGCGTGCAGATCGTGCCGCCGTCGGATGCCCAGATCGCCGCGCGCATCGCGGCCGTCGGCCCCGTGCCCGGGATACCGGTCGCCGAGTCCGGCTGGGAGCTGCTGGGCGAGCAGCTGCGCGAGGACTATCTCGCGGCGATCTGCGCGCTCCCCTCGACCAGCGGGCCCCGCGAGGTGCGGATCGTGCACACGGCGATGCATGGCGTGGGCACGGAGATCGCGCTGGCGGCGCTGCATCGCACCGGGTTCACCGAGGTGCATCCGGTCGCGAAGCAGGCCGATCCCGATCCCGACTTCCCCACCGTCGCCTTCCCGAACCCCGAGGAGCCCGGCGCGATCGATCTCGCACTCGAGCTGGCCCGCACCCTCGAGGCCGATGTGGTGATCGCCAATGATCCCGATGCCGACCGCTGCGCCGCCGCGGTGCTCGATCCGCACCTGGAGGACTGGCGAATGCTCACTGGCGATGAGCTGGGGGTGCTGCTGGGCGACCACCTGGTGCGCCGGCACGGCTACGGCGGCGTGCTGGCGCGCTCGATCGTCTCGAGCCGTTGGCTGGGCAGGGTCGCCGAGGCGGCAGGCCTGGAGGCTGCGGCGACGCTGACCGGGTTCAAGTGGATCACCCGGGCGCCAGGGATCGCCTACGGCTATGAGGAGGCGATCGGCTACTGCGTGCTGCCGGAGGTGGTGCGTGACAAGGACGGGCTCTCGGCGGCGCTGATGGTCGCGGAGATGGCGGCGCTGGCGAAGGCCGAGGGCACCACACTGGTCGGTCGGCTCGACCAACTCGCTGCAGAGCATGGCCTGTATTCGACCGCGCAGCTGTCGATCCGGGTCGAGGACCTATCGCTGATCGGCGCGATGATGGAGCGGCTGCGGGCTGCTCCGCCCGCGGCGCTGCTGGGCTCACCGGTGCTCGAGAACCAGGACCTCTCCCAGGGGTCGCTGGAGTCCACCGGCCTGCCGCCGACGGAGGGCGTGCTGCTGCTCAGCGAGGACGACACCCGGGTGGTGGTGCGACCCTCCGGGACCGAGCCGAAGCTCAAGTGCTATCTCGAGCTGGTCACGAACGTCCCCGACGGGGCCACCGCTGCGGAGATCGGAGAGATCCGACGCCGGGCCGGGGAGCGGCTGGAGCAGCTGAAGGACGAGCTGCGCCTGGTGCTCGGCGCCGTCTGAGCAGACCCGGCAGACTCTCTCGGGCCGCAGCCCGGGCCGCCGCCGCGTTCATGGCGGGGCCCGGGCTCAAGGCTCCGGGACCGCCGCCGCGGGCGGGACCCGGGCTCAGAGCCCCTGGTCCCGCCCTCGGGCACGTGACCTACGGCGTGACCTGGCGGCGATGGCCAGACCTGGCGGCGAGGACGGCGACGAGGACTGCGATAAACAGCGCGACCGCGGTGATCACGCCGGCGTGCACCAGCAGCCACCCGACGGGGATGCCCATCACAGCGACGACCTCCGTGGTGGTGTAGGTGGGGATCACGTCCTCCGCCTCGGGATCGGCGGTGAAGGTGAAGTCGGTGGTGAAGGAGTCCGGTTCTCCGTGCACCTCGAACTCGGTCACCATGCGGTACTCCACCGCCCGCTCGTCGTTCTGGTCCACCTCGCCGAGGTCCTCCCCCACCAGTTCCCGCAGGGTCGCATCGGACCAGGTCCAGCCGTTGCTCGTGGGTGATCCGATCCACGGCAGGTTCACCTCCTGCTGCGATGCGGAGGAGTCGGCACGGCGCATGGCCATCTCCCCGAGCACGAAGAGGTGCACCGTCTGGGAGGTCTCCGCCGCTTGGGAGAAGCGCATCGGGTAGACCAGCTGCTCTGCCTCGAAGTCGAAGCGCAGCGGTTCCACATCGCCGCTGAGCACGGCGTCGGCCGCGTAGCGGACGGCGGTGAAGGTCCATCCGTCCGCAGCATAGGGGTGGATCAGGGCCGAGAGCTCCTCGGACAGGGCGTAGCCGTTGTCCGTGAGCCAGCTGCGCACCCCGTCGGCTTCCCCGCCGAGCACCGCCACCTCGTAGTTGCCGATCCGCTCCTGGGAGTGGACGGTGGGCTGCACCCCTTGGGTCATGCCTTCGCCTGGCGCACCCCCGCCCGCTCCCGCACCGAACGGGTTCCCGCCCCAGAAGTCGTACTCGATCACCTCACGGGGCGCGGTCGCGACCGCCATCTCCCGCAGGGTCCCGGACTGGGCGGCGCTGACCTCGGGCACCGACGGAGTGGGCATCAACAATGTCGAGCCGACGCGTTCGGCGTCGAGCGCGAGGCCCATCACGATCGTCTCCACGCCATCACGCAAGGAGAGCACCGCGGTCTCCTTCATGACGTTGGCGCCGTCGGGCCTGTCCGCCGGGTCGACGAAGCCGCCGCAGGCGCAGGCCGCGGCCGGGGACGCAGCCCCGAGGACCAGCTGCGCCAGGAGCAGGGCGCCCGCGAGCAGACCGCAGAACCAGCGGCGCGAGTTCCGGCCGGTCGCGAGCGCCGCGCTCATCCCTCAGTACCCCGATCCGGCGCCGCCCTCGAGGATCGCCCTCGAGGAGGACAGCCCCAGCCGGCTGGCGCCGGCGGCGACCATCGTCTCAGCGGCCTCACGGGTGCGGATCCCGCCGGAGGCCTTGACCCCCAGCCTCTCGCCGACGGTGCTGCGCATGAGCTGCACGGCGTGCTCGGTCGCGCCCCCGGCGGGATGGAAGCCGGTGGAGGTCTTCACGAAGTCGGCACCGGCGCTCTCGGCGGCCCCGCAGACGGCGACGATCTGCTCATCGGTGAGCGCGGCGGACTCGATGATCACCTTGAGCACCACCGGAGCCGGGGCGGCTTCGCGCACGGCACGGATCTCCTGCTCGACGGCAGCGAACTCGCCCGCCCGGGCGAGCCCGACGTTGATCACCATGTCGACCTCGTCGGCGCCCTTCGCCGCGGAGTCGGCGGCCTCAGCGGCCTTCACGGAAGGGGCGTGCTGCCCCGACGGGAAGCCGCACACGGTGGCGACCTTGACGGTGGTCTCGAGCGGGAGCATCGAGGGTGAGACGCAGATGGAGTAGGTGCCCAGCTCCTCCGCCTCGCGCAGCAGCGCGGCGACATCCTCCGTCGTGGCCTCGGGCTTGAGCAGAGTGTGGTCGATGAGACCGGCGAGGGTCTGGTTGTCGATGTTGGTCATGCGCTGATCTTGGCAGACCACCCCTGCCCGCCGCATCCGGGACGGCGACGATCCGGTCACGATGGGCCCCCGCCCGTTCTCCGCCGCCCTGGTCGGTCCCGGCTTCGCAAGGCGTCCCGACGCACCGGGATCTGGTCACGATGGGGCACCGCCCGTGAGGTGCGCGCGCGGCCCGGCCTTTAGACTGGCGCGCTGTGACTGCTCCTGGATCTCGTCCCCGCCCGCCCCGGCGCATCGTCCTGCTCGCCGGCCCCTCGGGCAGCGGGAAGGGCGAGCTCTCGCGCCGCTCGGGACTGCCGGTGCTCGCGCTGGACGAGTTCTACCACGACCTCGACGAGCCTGGTCTGCCGCGCCGCTACGGGATCGTGGACTGGGATGATCCGGCGTCGTGGAACGGCGGGGCCGCGCTCGAGGCGCTCACCGCCCTCGCCCACGACGGGAGCACCGAGGTGCCCGTCTACTCGATCGCCGCGTCGCGTCGCCTGGACACCCGCCGGCTCGATGCCGGGGACGCCCCGCTGATCATCGCCGAGGGCATCTTCGCCGCGGAGCTCATCGGGCCGCTGTCCGCGGCGGGGCTGCTGGCCGACGCGCTGGTGCTCGAGCGTCCCACCCCGGTGGTGTTCGCGCTGCGCCTGGCACGGGATCTGAAGGAGCGGCGCAAGCCGCCGCACACACTGCTGCGGCGCGGCTGGTCGCTGGCTCGCGAGCAGAGCACCGACATCGCGCGCTGGAGAGCGGCGGGGATGCGCCCCGAGGGGCTCCACCGCGGCACCCGCTGGCTCCATCACCTCACCGCCTGCGCGGAGGCGGAGCAGCATCAGCATCCGAGCACCCCGCGCCACGATCTGCTGAGGATCACCGCGGTCTGCTTCCTGCGCGAGGGGGCGGAGGGCCCACAGGTGCTGGCGGTGCGCAAACGAGGCACCGGCTCGTACATGCAGGTCGGCGGCAAGCTCGAGGTCGGAGAGTCCGCACTCGAGGCGGCGGTGAGGGAGGTCGATGAGGAGCTGGGCGTGCAGCTCGCGGAGACCGATCTGGCACTGCTGGGCGATTTCGAGGCGGTCGCGGCCAATGAGCCGAACACGATGGTGCACGCCACCGTCTGGACCACCCGCGTGCCCCTCCCGGGGCCGCTCGCGGTGCGCGCCGAACTCGCCGACCACCGGTGGGTGGATGTCGAGGAGCCGGGGACCGGGGCGCGCCTGGCCCCGCTGATGGTCGAGCACATCCTGCCCGCCCTGCGCGCTCTCTGACGCGCGCTTCGCGGCTCGGACATGCGCCGACGCCGGCGCTCTTGGGGAGCACCGGCGCCGGTCACGCCTCGCCGCGTCACCTCAGGCGATGCGGTCCTTCACAATCCTGCGCGCCGGAACCGACGTCCCGGGAGCGGCGAGCGTCCAGGACCCGGTGATCGACTCGACGGCGCGGGGCATCCGCTCAGCGGTGTCGGTGTGCAGACGGGCGAGGACGTCCCCCGCCTTCACCTCGTCACCGATGTGCGCGGTGATCTCGACCCCGGCCGCGGCCTGCACGGCCTCGCCCGGGCGGGAACGGCCGGCGCCGAGCCGCCAGGCCGCAACACCCACACCCATCGCATCGAGCCCGGTGACCACGCCGTCCTCGGTGGCCCGGAACTCCTCGACATGCTTCGCGACCGGCAGCGGGGCGTCGACGTCACCGCCCTGGGCGGAGATCATCGCGCGCCAGGAATCCATGGCGCGGCCGTCGGCGAGCGCGGCCTCGACATCGGGATCGAGCACCCCGGCGGCCTCGAGCATCTCGCGGGCCAGGGCGCAGGTCAGCTCGACCACGTCGGCGGGTCCGCCGCCGGCGAGCACCTCGAGCGACTCGCGCACCTCGAGGCCGTTGCCGGCGGTGCGGCCCAGCGGCGCGGACATGTCCGTCAGCAGGGCGACCGTGCGCACTCCCGCGTCGGTGCCGAGAGCGACCATGGTGCTGGCGAGCTCACGGGCGTCTGCCTCATCCTTCATGAACGCGCCGGCGCCGGTCTTCACGTCCAGGGTGAGCGCGGCGGTGCCTTCGGCGATCTTCTTGGACATGATCGAGGAGGCGATCAGCGGGATCGCCTCGACGGTGCCGGTGATGTCGCGCAGGGCGTAGAGCTTCTTATCCGCGGGGGCGAGACCGGAGCCGGCCGCGCAGATCACGGCGCCCACGCTCTCGAGCTGGCGCATCATCTGCTCGTTGCTGAGGTCCGCGCGCCAGCCCGGGATCGCCTCGAGCTTGTCGAGGGTGCCGCCGGTGTGGCCGAGGCCGCGACCGGACAGCTGCGGCACCGCGACGCCGTAGGAGGCGACCAGGGGCGCCAGCGGCAGGGTGATCTTGTCCCCCACGCCGCCGGTGGAGTGCTTGTCGGTGGTGGGCTTCGAGAGCGCGGCGAAGTCCATCCGCTCACCGCTGGAGATCATCGCGTGCGTCCAGCGGGCGATCTCGGCGCGCTCCATGCCGCGCAGGAAGATCGCCATCGCGAGCGCCGCCATCTGCTCCTCGGCGACCACACCGCGGGTGTAGGCGTCGACCACCCAGTCGATCTGGCCGTCGTCGAGGCGGCCCCCGTCTCGCTTGGTGTGGATCACGTCGACCACGTCGAAGGGCTCGACGACGGTCTGTGCAGGGCTCTTCACGGGGTTCTCAATCATGGGTGCTCCTCGGGTCGGGTCGGGGGCCGCGGCGCTGCGCCTGCAGCCGTGCTGGGGCGCCCAGCGGTGGGCCGGATCAGGTCAGGACAGGAGGTCGGCGGGTCCGAAGGCCTGGGGCAGCACGGCGTCCATCCCGCGCGGTCCCTCAGGGGTGAGGATCACGAGGTCGGGAGCGGCGTGTTCCGAGAGCAGCTGCCGGCAGCGGCCGCAGGGCATGACCACCTGGCGCTCCTCGCGGGTGCGCTGCTCGTCGCCGCCGACGCAGACGAAGCGGCGCAGCCGTCCGCCCCCGCCGGCGATCAGCTCGCTGATCATCCCGCACTCCGCGCACAGGGTGACGCCGTAGCCGGCGTTCTCGACGTTGCAGCCGCGCACCAGGCGGCCGTCCTCGGTGAGGCCGGCCGCCCCCACCCGGAAGTGGGAGTACGGGGTGTAGGCGCGCTCGGCGATCTCCCGGGCCACGGCGAGCAGCTCGTCGAACTCGGCGTCGTCCGCGCTGGCATGGTCGCGCTCGGGGATCCCGCGCTGGGCGGGTTCGCTGTTGCTCATGCGGCCGATGCTCTCACTGCTTGATGTACGGCTGGCCATCGGCCGCCGGCACCCGCACCCTGCCCACGACACCGGCCACGGCGAACAGCGCGACGATGTACGGGAGCATCAGCAGGAAGTCGCCCGGGATGGAGACTCCGCCCGCTCCGGCGGACATCGTCCCCAGGCGCAGCTGGAGCGAATCCGCGAAGGCGAATGTGAGCGCCGCGAGCAGCGCCCCGATGGGATGGTAGCGGCCCAGGATCATCGCGGCGAGCGCGATATAGCCCTTGCCGGCGGACATCTCCTCGCCGAACGCGACCCCGGTGCCGATGGTGAGGGTCGCCCCGCCGAGGCCCGCGACCGCGGAGCCCAGCAGCACGTTCTTCCAGCGGGTGAGGTTCACGGCGATGCCGACGGTGTCTGCAGCCTTCGGATGCTCGCCGACGGCGCGCACGCGCAGCCCCCAGCGGGTGCGGAAGAGTGCGACCGTGAGTCCTGCGACGATGATCCACATGAGGTAGACCAGGATGTTCTGCTCGAACAGCGCTCGACCGATCACCGGGAGGTCCGCCAGCAGTGGGATCCGCAGCGTGGGCAGCCGCATCGGGGCGTTGAACGTGCCGGGGTTGTCGCGCATCACGGTGCCGAAGAAGAACGAGGTGATCCCGATCGCGAGCACGTTCAGCACCACGCCGACGATGATCTGCTGGACGTGATAGCCGACCGCGAACAGGGCGAGCATCGCGCCCATGAGCAGGGCCACGATCGGTGCCGCGAGCAGCCCGATCCAGACGTTCCCGGTGAGCGAGCCGACCAGCGTTGCGCCGAAGGCGCCAAACAGCAGCTGCCCCTCGATCGCGATGTTGATGACTCCCGCGCGTTCGGAGAGCACTCCTGAGAGCGCACCGAACGCGAGTGGGACGGCGAGCACGATGGTGCCCTGCAGCAGGGTGGTCACATCGAGGGTGCGCTCCGAGATCACCCAGGTCATGAACGCGAGGATCCACGCCACGGCGAACACGGCGAGCAGACCGATCCGCGCCTTGGCCGAAGGCCGGGCACTGCGGGCCTGCAGCGCCCACAGCCCGGCGGAGGCGAGCAGCGCGATGACGGACAGCGCGACCGCAGCTCCCATCGAGGGCACGGTCACCTCATCCGGAACGATGCCGAGCGGGTTGAGGTCGCTCTCACGGGCGAGGACGTAGGCGGATTCGACGGCGGGGATCCCCCGGAGGCCGAAGAAGAACAGTGCGATCAGGCCCATCACCGTGGTGGTCGCGGGCAGATGCCACCAACTGGTGGGGCGGATGTCTTCGAAGGTCCGCTGAACGGCGGAATCATCGGTGATGACCACGGGTGCGGTGCTCATCGTTCCTCCTCCTGTGCGTCGGTGGCGTCCTCGGACTGTTCCTCCAGTGGGGACGACCCGCCTTCGGAGGATGTGCCGGTCCCCTTGGCCAGATCCCGGCCTGGTGGCCCTCCGCTGGCCCCGGGGGGCGGGGATGCCGTCTCGGCGGCGGTGGCGGGATGATCAGCTGTGCTGGCCCCGGAGCTGCGATCGGTCGATGTCTCGACCGTGCTGGACGCGAAGTCTGCGGCGTCGGAGGCTGCAGCGGCGGCACCGGACGCGACTGCGGCCATCTCCGCACCGGTCCGGGCCCGACGCGCGTTGCGAACTCGTGCACCGGCGCCGGGATGGTCGATGCGGCGCAGACCGATGAGCGTGCGCACGAGGGGCGGTGCGGCGATGAATAGCACCACCAGCACCTGGATCACCTGGACCAGGTCCAGCGGGACACCCTGATTGGATTCCATGAAGCGCCCTCCGGTGGACAGCGCGGCGAAGAGCAGGCCCGCCAGGACGATACCGACCGGGCCCGAGCGGCCCAGCAGCGCGACGGTGATCGCATCGAAGCCGATGTTGCCGGCGACGCCCTCGGTGAGCCGCTGCTCAGTGCCGAGCACGTGCACGGCCCCCGCAAGGCCCACCAGAGCGCCGGCGACCGCGAGCACCAGGAAGGCAGTGCGAGCCGGGGAGATGCCGGCGACCTGCGCCGCCCGTGGGTTCGAGCCGACGGCCCGGAAGTGGAATCCGATCGTGGAACGGCTCATCAGCCACCACAGCACCACGGCGGCACCGGCGGCGATGAACAGACCCGCGTGGAGGCGGAAGCCGGAGCCCAGCAGCTGCGGCAGCACCGCATTCTCACCGATCGAGGGGGACGTGGGCTGGGACTGGTTCGCGCCGGTGAACGCTGCCGTCTTCAGCGCGAAGAAGAGCAGATAGGTCGCAATCCAGTTCAGCATGATGGTGCTGATGACCTCGTTCGCGCCGAAACGGGCCTTGAGGAAACCTGCGATCCCGCCCCATACGCCGCCGGCGAGAGCGCCGACCACCAGGCACACCAGCAGGTGCACGCCGATGGGGAGTTGGAAGGAGAAGCCCACGTAGCCGGCGGCCATGGCGCCGACGATCAGCTGACCGGTGCCACCGATGTTGAACAGGCCGGCACGGAAGCTGACGGCCATGCCCGCCGAGGCGATGATCAGCGGGGTCGCGACGGTGAGAGTCTCCGTGAGCGGGCGCAGCCCGGCCGAGAGCGCAGGCACCAGCACATAGGTGCCCGAACCACCCGCCTCACGGACCCGCTCTGCGGCCTTGGTGTAGCCGGGAGCGTCGAAGATCGCTCCGCGGAACATCGCACCATAGGCGTGGGTGACGGACTGCCAGATCGCGCTCAGGGCGTCGCCGGGCCGGGCGAAGAAGTAGCCGAGGGTCTGCCGGACCTCCTGATCGGCGATGATGATCAGCACGGAGCCGATGAGGAAGGCGAAGACGAAGCTCATCACGACCACCAGCAGGTCGCCACGGGCGATCTTCTGCAGGGTTCTCGCCAGGGCGGTCTCGGCGGTCTGCTCCGGCGGCGGCGGGGTGTCGGTGCTGCCGGCTCCGATGCCGGGAGCAGAACCGGTCACGGCGGCGTCCACAGCGCTCATCGGTTCCTCCCCTTGCGCTCGTCCCTCGCAGTACGTCGATGAACGGCGCTCATCACGCGATGTCTCCTTCGTCGGCGAGCTGGGAATCAGTGGTGCGGGCGCCCGAGGCGACGGCCTCCCGGGCAGCCTCAGCGGTGTAGCCAGCCATCATCAGTCCGAGGACATCACGGTCCTCGTCCCCGGGGACGATCCCGAGGATGGCTCCGCGGTACATCACGGCGATGCGGTCCGCGAGCTGGGTGACCTCGTCGAGCTCGGTGGAGACGATCACCACCGGGGTCCCCTTGTCTCGTTCGTCGAGGATGCGACGGTGCAGGAACTCGATCGAGCCGACATCCACGCCGCGGGTCGGCTGGGATGCGATGAGCAGGGAGAGCTCACGATTCAGCGCCCTCGCCATGACCACCTTCTGCTGGTTGCCGCCGGACAGGGTGGAGACGGCGGAGACGGGAGACTCGGTGCGGATGTCGAACTCCGGAATCAGCCGTTGGGCGTTGTCCCTGATGGCGCGCAGCTTCATCGCGAGGGCGCTGCCGAAGGGCGGGCGGTCGTGCTGGTCCAGCACGAGATTCTCGGCGACGGAGAAGTCGGGGACCAGCGCGTCGTGGGTGCGGTCCTCGGGCACGAAGCCGACGCCCGCGTCGAGCACCTGCTTGGTGCTGCGACCGACCAGTTCCCGGCCCTCGAGCTTCACGGAGCCGTACACGGTGTCCTGCAGCCCCAGCAGCGCCTCGGTGAGCTCGGTCTGGCCGTTGCCCTGCACGCCGGCGATCGCGAGCACCTCCCCGTGGCGCACCTCGAAGGAGACGCCGTCCAGGGTCCGGGTCCCCGCCGCGTCGGTGACCCGCAGATCGGTGACCTCGAGGGCGACCTCTCCCGGTGCGGCTTCGTTCTTTTCCTGTGCCAGGGAGACCTGGCGGCCCACCATCAGCGAGGCGAGCTCGGCCTGATCCGCGCTGGGGTCCGCCTGGCCGACCACCTTGCCGCGACGGATCACAGTGATGCGGTCGGAGACCGCCTTGACCTCACGGAGCTTGTGGGTGATGAAGACGATCGAGGTGCCCTCGTCGCGCAGCTGACGCATGATCGCCATCAGCTCGTCGGTCTCGTGCGGGGTGAGCACGGCGGTGGGCTCGTCCAGCACCAGCACCTCGGCGCGGCGGCTGAGCGCCTTGATGATCTCGACCCGCTGCTGGGCGCCGACGGGGAGGTCCTCGACCAGCGCGTCGGGATCGAGATCGAAGCCGAAGCGGGCGGAGATATCCCGTACCAGCTTCCTCGCGGCGGCGAGGTCGAGCAGACCGCCCTTGGTCGGCTCGTGGCCCAGCACCATGTTCTCGGCGACGGTGAAGACCGGCACCAGCATGAAGTGCTGGTGGACCATCCCGATGCCGGCGTCCATCGCGTCCCCGGGGTCGGAGAAGGAGACGAGCTTCCCGTCGATCACTATCTGGCCGCCGTCGGGCCGGTAGAGCCCGTAGAGCACGTTCATCAGGGTCGACTTGCCGGCCCCGTTCTCCCCCAGCAGGGAATGGATCTCCCCGGGTTCGACGACGAGGTCGATGGCGTCATTGGCCACGAAGGTCCCGAAGGTCTTCGTGATCCCGCGCAGTTCGAGCTTCACAGCACTCGCTTCCATCGGTGCCGACCGGTCCTCCGGCCGAGCGGGGTGGGACACGATACGCGGTCCCCGCCCTCATGGACGGGGACCGCGCAGCGTTCAGCGGATCAGGCCGCCGCGGGAGTGGCCTTGGACTCGACGACCACGTTGCCGTCGATGATCTCCTGCTTCAGGGAGTCCAGCTCGCCGCTGAGCTCATCGGAGACCGTGTCCTCGTGATCGTGGAACGGTGCCAGGCCCACGCCGCCGTTCTCGAGGGTGCCCACGTACGCAGTGGCGTCGAACTCGCCACCCGCAGCACCGGTGATGACGTCCTCAGCTGCGGTGGTCATCTCCTTCATGACAGAGGTGAGGATGACCGACTGGGCATCGGGGTCGGAGGAGTTGGTCTCGTACCCGTCGGCGTCGACCCAGATCACCATGCGGCCCTCGCTCTCCTTGGCAGCGGCGAGGGTGCCGGCGCCCACGGGGCCGGCCACGGGCATCACGATGTCCGCGCCTGCGTTGTAGAACTCGTCGGAGACGGCCTTGCCCTTGGACTGGTCGTCGAAGTCACCGGTGAAGGAGCCCTGCTGGGACTCCTTGTCCCAGCCGAGTGCCTGGACGTCGGTGCCGTGGGTCTCGTTGTAGTGCGCGACGCCGTCGACGAAGCCATCCATGAAGATGGTGACGGTGGGGATGTTGACGCCGCCGTAGGTCGCGACCTTGCCGGTCTCGCTGGTGCCTGCGGCGAGGTAACCGGCGAGGAACGCGGCCTCAGCGGTGTTGAACTCGATCGGCTTGACGTTCTCGAGCTCGATCGGCGCACCGTCCGCGTCCTGCGCGGTGGAGTCGACGATCGCGAAGTCGGTGTCGGGATTCGCCTGAGCGGCCTTGCCGGTGGCGGGCGCCAGCAGGAATCCGACCGTGATGATCAGGTCGCAGCCCTCGGTGACCATGTTGTTGATGTTCGGCTCGAAGTCAGAGACCGTGGTCGACTCCGCGGTGTTCGTCTCGATGCCGAGGCTCTTCTCGGCTGCGAGAAGGCCGTTGTAGCTGGACTCGTTGAAGGACTTGTCGTCCCAGCCGCCGGCGTCGGAGACCATGCAGGCCTTGTAGTCGCTCGAGGCGCCGCCGGCATCGCTGCCGCCGCCGCTCCCTGCGGTCTCCTCGGGGGCGGTGCCGCAGGCGGCGAGGGTCAGGGCGCCGGCGCCGACCAGGGCGAGGGCACGCGTGATGCTCTTCATGAAGGTTCCTTCGGTCTAATGAGGGGCCGGATCGCCCCCTGGGGTCCGTGGCGACAACGCTGTCGCCGTGCGATCTGGACCATATCCGCGCGGAGCACCCGTGTGAGGCCGCTTCGGTCCCAGTCCGTGAACCGTTATGAAATCGACGCGGATGTGACGTATACGCGAACACAGAGCGAACCCTCGAGGTCCGGCTCGGAATCAGGACAAGCCCAGCCCGGCCCAGCCCGGGCCGGGCCGGGCCAGGCCGGGCCAAGCCAGGAGGGAGGTCAAGCCAGGAGTGGGGCAGGCCAGGCCCGGGGCCAGGCAAGAAAAGAGGTCAGAGCAGGAACGTGTCAGCCTCAGGAGGGGAGCAGGTCCCGCTGCACGCAGGCCGCCGCGAGCACCGAGGCGCCGATACCGATCGCACGCTCGTCGATCATCAGGTCCCCCATATGGAGGTCGAAGGTGCGGCCGCCCGGGGTGCGGGTGCCGAGCCGGGCCAGCGCGCCGGGCACCTTCTCGAGGTACCAGGCGAAGTCCTCGCCGCCCAGCGACTGCGCGGTCGGATCGAGGTTCTCACTGCCGAGCACGCCGCGCACCGCGGCGGCCAGCACCTCGACGCTGGAGGGACTGTTGGAGACCGGCGGCACGCCGCGATCATGCATGACCCTGGCGTCGACGCCCCAGGGACGCACGAGGTCCGCGAGCACGGATTCCAGCAGCTCCTCAGCCTGGTCCCAGGCGTCGTGGTCCAGGCAGCGCAGGGTCCCCTCGAGGGTGCCGCTGCTGGGGATCGCATTGAAGGCGGAGCCGGCGTGGATGCTGCCCCAGGTGAGGTTGACGCCGGAACGCGGATCCATGCGACGGGTGAGCGCGGCTGGCAGCTGGGTGGCGATGGAGCTGAGCGCGTAGACCAGGTCCTGGGTGAGGTGGGGCCGGGAAGTATGACCGCCGGCACCGCGCACCATGATCTTCACCGGATCGGTGGCGGAGGTGATCGGGCCGGACTTCAGCCCGATGTGGCCGACGTCGACGCCCGGGTCGCAGTGCAGGGCGAGGATCGAGTCCACGCCGTCCAGCACGTTCTGGCCGATCAGCTCGAGGGCGCCGCAGGGGTGCATCTCCTCGGCGGGCTGGAAGACGAGCCTGACCCCTCGCTGCAGGCCGCCGGCCTCTGCCACCCGCACCAGGGCGGTCGCAGCGCCGAGCACCGCGCTCATATGGACGTCGTGCCCGCAGGCGTGGGACACCCCGTCGACGGAGGAGCGGAACGCGACGGTGCTCAGCTCCGGGATGCCGAGCGCATCCATGTCGGCGCGCAGGGCCATCAGACCGAGGGAGGGATCGTTGCCCGGGATGTCGCAGAGCAGGCCGGTGTGCGCCATACGTCGCGGAGAGAGGCCGAGCACACTGAGCTGCTCGACGATGTAGTCCGTGGTCGCGTGCTCCTGATGGGAGAGCTCGGGGTTCCGGTGGAGGTGGCGCCGAACCTCGCGGAGGTCGGCGGACTTCTCGGCCACCGTCCGGGCGATCAGGCCCTCCGGCCCCAGCATCGACCGCTGCTGCGCGGTCCCCAGCAGCACCTGCTGCGACTGCTCCACCTGTGCACTCCCTGCGTCTGTTCGGGATGGCCATCGGCGAGGCTCACCGAGGTCCAGCGCCGTTCGCGGTGGCCGTTGCGGGCGGTCGACGTCAGCGCAGGTGGCCCAGCCCCCGCTCTTCGAGACGGGCGACGAGCGTGGTGAGGTCCTGCGCCTGTGCGTCGGCGAGCACCAGCAGCGCGTCCTCGGTGTCGACGATGCTGATGCCGTCCAGCCCGACCAGGGCGATGTGGCGATCCGTGGCACCGTACACCGTGGCCCGCGAGGAGACGGCATCGACCTCGGCGCTTCCCAGCACCCGGACATCCCTCGCGTCCAGAGGCCCGTTCCCGTCCTCCGTACGGAGGCCGGCGCCGCCGACTCCCCGGGAGCCGTCCGTGTCCCTGGCGCGCAGCTGCCGGGCGAGCGCCCCGAAGTCTCCGACGTCATCCCAGCCGAAGCTGGTGGGCACCACCACGACCTTCCCCTCCGCGGCGAGCGGCTCGGCCAGCGCATGGTCGATCGCGATCGAGGTGAGTCGGGGCCAGTTCCGTGCGAGCACCTCGTCGTACCGTTCGGTGCCGTGCGCAGCGGCGATCTCGCGGACCCCGCGCGCGAGCGGCGGGATCTGGGCAGCGAGCTCGTCGAGCAGCACGGAGGCGCGCACCACGAACATGCCGGCGTTCCAGAGGAAGCGCCCGGTTGCCAGGAACTGCTCGGCACGCTCGCGATCCGGCTTCTCCACGAAGCGTGCGACGGGCAGCGCGCCGCTCGTCGCGAGCTCAGGGTCTTCCTGACCGGCAGGTCCCGGCGTGGACTGCTCGATGTAGCCGAATCCGGTGGCCGGGTGGGTCGGACGGATCCCGAGGGTCACCAGGTATCCGAGTTCTGCCGCCTCCCGGGCGCTGGCCACGGCGCGGCCGAACGACTCCTGGTCGTCGATCAGATGATCAGCGGCGAAGGAGCCGATGACCGCCTCCGGCTGCTCCCGCTCGACGAGGGCTGCGGCCAGCGCGATGGCGGGCATCGAGTTGCGCGGTGAAGGCTCCGCCAGCACGACCGCCGGCATGCCGAGCTGGTCCAGCTGCTCGCGCACCGCCGCCTCGTGACCACTCCCGGTGACCACGATCGGCGGCTGGTCGGTGAGCGGCTCCAGCCGCGCCACGGTGCTCTGCAGGAGGGAGCGACCCTCTCCGGTGAGGTCCAGCAGGAACTTGGGGCGGGAGCGGCGTGAGAGCGGCCACAGTCGGGTGCCGGCACCACCGGCGGGGATCACGGGAACGAAAGGAGCCTGGGGCATCGTGCCAGCGTATCCGCCCGGCGATCCCAGACCAGGGCAGCCCCCACCACCATCACGGGACCCGCCGCACCGCACAGCAGCGGCCCTGCCTGGTGCTACGCTGGCAGGGCCCCTGTCGGGGGCGATGATGATGTCGCCGTGTCGTGAAATGGTCGCCTGCGCGGCGCCCAGGACGCGAAGGTCGCCCGAGCTCTGCCCGGGCGCGCCACGCGCCTCTCTCCATGGCATCTCGTCAACGTTCCCGGCTTCATCCCGACGCTTCTGGAGGATCTCCGTGGCTTCAGCCCAATCCGGGACGCTCTATCGCGGACGCGAGGGCATGTGGTCCTGGGTCGCCCACCGCATCTCAGGAATGCTCATCTTCCTGTTCCTGCTGGTGCACGTCCTGGACACCGCTCTCGTCCGTGTCTCCCCCGAGGCGTACAACGAGGTGATCGGGCACTACAAGACGGTGGTGTTCGGCCTCGGCGAGGTCGGCCTCGTCGGCGCGATCCTCTTCCACGCTCTCAACGGCCTGCGCATCATCCTGGTGGACTTCTGGTCCCAGGGGACCAAGCGCCAGCGCAGCCTGTTCTGGGGTGTGGTGATCGTCTGGGCCATCCTCATGGCCGGCTTCCTCCCCCGCCACCTCATGCACATGTTCGGAGCGTGACCATGAGTGCACAGACCGGAACCTCTATCCCGGATCCCACCACCCGCTATCGCCGCACCGGCCAGCGCGGGATCAACGCCGAGATGCTCTCGTGGATGTTCATGCGAGCCTCCGGCGTGCTGCTGGTGATCCTCGTCTTCGGCCACCTGTTCGTGAACCTCTGGCTCGGCCAGGGCGTCAAGGGCATCGACTTCGCCTTCGTCGGCGGCAAATGGGCCAACCCCTT